>JAFAHI010000329.1 GCA_019237325.1 Verrucomicrobiota bacterium
AACATGAATATCAGCGAAGGCGCCTATGCGTCGACGGGAGTGCAAGTAATGGCGCTGGTAGACCGGGACTCGTACTGGATTGCCGCATACTTTAAGGAAACGCAACTCCGCCATATTGCTGCTGGTGATACCGCGATAATCTCCCTGATGGGGAATGAAGATCAGCCTTTTACCGGCACGGTTCGCAGCGTGGGCTGGGGTATCTTTGTGACGGACGGTTCCTCGGCTGAAGGCACGACCTTGCTTCCATCGGTCAGCCCTACAATCGACTGGGTTCGACTACCACAGAGGTTTCCCGTACGGATTCAGGTTTACAATTCGGCGCGAACCGAACTGCGAATGGGTCAAACCGCGTCGGTGACAATTTCACACGGCGCACGGACTGGAAATACAAGCAGTTTTCACCAAATGAACTGATACCTATGGAAACGACAGTGAGATTTGGCTGAGTGGTTCAAGGCATAGATTGGCCCTGGAAAGCTTGGCGGAAAACAGTCGGAAGGGACATACTTCACGGGGATTACGCCGGATCCGACATCGAAGGCTTTTGCGAAGTTTGATGCTTCGCTGGTGCATTCGGATAAGCAGGTTTTCGGGCTTCGATTGTACACACCGCGATGTGGCAGGACGTGTTTGGGCTCGGATTCCGCCATGCCTGGCGGGTTCCGCGGAGCACGGCAACGTCGCCGGCGGAGAGAAGGACTCCGTTTCCGTCATCGAGAATCAGTTCCGCTTCACCAGACAGAACGACGCAATAGTCAATAGAAGGGTCAACACGGGTCTTTGTTAGAGATGCAGGCGTGAGTTCTATGATGCTGAAGGCGGAGCCGTAAGGTGAGGCCGATCCGACTGCTCTTGCCGGGTTTTCGTCGTTCTTGTTATCTGCCGGAACCCGCTCAGTTTTCCAAAGCACGGCTCGTGTCGCATTGAGGGCGGGGCAGGGCAGAGAATCGATCTCTTGCTCTGAGAGAACCACCGCTTTGCCTGACGCATCATGGCCCGTGAGGACTCTCCAAATGCCTGTCGCTACCAGCGGTCGCCCTTTTTCCTTAGCGACGTTATACGTAGAGGCGCGCCGAAGCGTCCCTGCCAACACCGAAGCGATCATTCGCCACGTCGGGGTTTGCCTCAATCGCTTGCCCGCGATCGTGATCGGATGGGCTTCGATCATGGCGATCATGATCCGACATGGTTGATCCGCACTGGGGTTGTGCCAAGCGTGGCTTGTCCCGCGCTGTATCACAGCGTCTCCTGGCCGCAGCTTGACCGCCTCTCCGCCATCGAGGAGAAGGTCGAGCATGCCGGAGAGGACCACGGCGTAGTCAATCGAAAGGGTCCGGTGCATGGGAGAGACGAAGCCCGGTCCGAACTCGGTAATCCGCAGGACGGACCCGCCCTTCAGTGACATGCCGGCGGCGCGTTTCTCGCCTTGGACGTCGCCGATATTGTCGGCGGGGACAGTGCCCGTCGTCCATAGCACCGCGCCCTTCGCCTTGCCACCTGCGAAAGCGGGAAGGGGGATACGATCGTCGGTGAGCAAGATGGTCTTGCCGTTCGGATCATGGGTGGTGACAACCCGCCGGATCGTGTCGGTCACTGTCGCGTCGGGTCGCCCTGTTGAGCTGCGTTTCATAGGCTTGCCAATTCGATCCGTTCAGTTATTTTGGCAAGAACCGACTAAAAAGTTAGATACTCACCAAAAAGTAACTGTAAATGGATGAACGAAGGAGCAAATATCGGGATCGTCCGCGGAGCCACTGCGCGGCGGACATGCAGGATGCCGTGAGCGTTATCGAAGGTCGCTGGAAGATGATGATCCTCGCTCACCTATTCGGTGAGACGGTCATGCGGTTCTCCGACCTTCAGCGCGCGATCCCGGACGTCTCGCAGAAGATGCTGATCCAGCAGTTGCGCGGCCTGGAGCGGGATGGGGTGATTGCGCGGAAGGTGTACCCGGAGGTGCCGCCAAAGGTCGAATATCGGCTGACCAAAATCGGCCAGGGCTTGGGACCAGTGTTCTTGGCTCTTCTCGAGTGGGCCGACCTTAGACGAAACAAGAGACAGGGGACCCCGAGGTAAGCAATTTTAGCCCAGTCATTCCCCAGGCGCTGTCCGGCCAGCCTAGCGTCGCCAAGTACAACCAGCGCGCCATTTACCGTTGCCCCGAGGTCGCTGACCATCTGCCCAAGAAGCTGATTCAGAGCACTAGGATTCAATGACGGCTTGCCGCTGTTTGCGGGCGAATCGATTCGAGTTGTTGGTTTCATCGTGAAAGAAGAACTACGCAGACGAGCTCCCCTTCCATGGTCGGGCGCCCTGACTCGCCTGCGTGGTCAGGAAATAATCAACTATAGAATTCGTCAACCGATCGCGCTCCTGTCCGAATCGCCGCGATCCTTGTTCGAACGAATGCCGACTTTGAATCCGCCGGTGCTGTATTCGGTGTTTAAGGCTGCATAACGCATTCGGAACAGCGATTGCGGCGGTTGAGACAAACCGCGCAACCCGGACGCGCTCGGATGTTATACCGAGAGGCATCTATGAAAATAGGCTTTATCTGTCCCGATGCGCCGGGCCACATTAATCCGATGACTGCGCTGGCCCGCCATGTCGTCATGCGCAATCACGAGGTCGTATTTCTTTACTCATCAGGCGCCAGAGGGTTGCCATTTGTACCTTACCCCGAGGAGGATCAATTCAAAGAAGCTCTCGACGAGGTTAGTAAAAAGCAGGGAGAAGACGCTCTCCAATTTGCCATGCGGCACGTGATGGCTCAAACGGAGACGATAATGAAGTCGTTACCCAAAGTGGTGCAGGCCAATCAAATAGATGCGTTAGTCATCGATAAGATTTCATTCTATGCCGAACTAGCTGCTATCCAACTGGGTATACCCTATGTACATGCATGCGGGGCGATGCACCTTGACTTTTCCGGACAAGTACCGTTGACCTCGGACCCCTGGCCTCCTGAGAAGACAGCCGCAGCGTTGGCTAGAAACCGAGAAGGCGTCCAGAGATTCGTCCAAATATTGCAGAACGCCAGCGAGGGAGTTAGAGCTCGAGCAGAGGCCGGAGGATTAAAAGTAGACTGGGACGATCCTTCAACAACGCTTTCACCTTTGGCAATCATTACCCAGGTCCCTAAGGCATTCGACTTCGAGAGTTCAGGTTTGCCTTCACATTTTCATCACACCGGACCGTTTCATGATGGCAAGGGCCGGGACCCGGTGGACTTCCCATGGGGGCAACTCACCGGCGAACCCCTGGTTTATGCTTCCATGGGGACGATACTGAACGGTCGCGTCGATGTGTTTCGCACAATCGTCGCAGCCCTTGCCAAGAATACCGGCGTTCAACTTGTGCTTTCGGTGGGAGATCGGACTAATCCAAAGGAGTTGGGACCGGTTCCAAAGAATGCCATCATCATGCAGCGGACACCGCAGCTGCAAGTGCTGAAACATGCCTCCGTCTGCATAACGCATTCGGGACTTAACACGGTCTTGGAGTCTTTGGCTCAAGGCGTTCCGCAAGTCGCCATCCCCGTTACGTTTGATCAACCGGGTGTGGCCGCTAGAATTGCGTATCATAAAACCGGAGTAGTTACTTCGTTAGATAAGTTAACTCCGGAGCATCTCTCCGATTTGTTAAATCAAGTCCTGGAGAATCCATCGTACCGGAATAATGCCCGTAGAATGCAAATGGAGATTTCTGAGGCCAACGGGTTATCGGTCGCAGCCGACCTGGTGGATCAGGCTCTCCGAGCTGCGTAAAGAAAGGGGATAGCCGGATTGACCGCTTTCGGACAACGGAAGCGGCAATTCCGGTATTAGCCGCAGATTCTCATCAACAGCTCCGTAGGAGCGAAATATTTATAGCTCGCGACACAACGAAAAGGTGCAGCTCCGTAGGAGCGACATCTGATTGTGAAGGTAGGTTAGGGCGTAGCTACGCACCCTTAGATTCCGCTCCTAACGGAGCTGACCGTGTCTGGGCCGCCGTGGCTATAAAGATTTTCGCTCCTACGGAGC
>JAFAHI010000660.1 GCA_019237325.1 Verrucomicrobiota bacterium
GCGAGGGTTTTGAGGCGTTCTTGCCGGCGCCCCGAGGCCACCACGCGATTTCCTTCATCAATGAATTTTTTTGTGATCGCTGCGCCGAACCCGGCGCTTGCCCCTGTGACGAAGACGGTCATCGACATGCTCCAGTATGAATGGGAATTATGTCCAGGCAACCCTCGGTAAGCCAATGTCGCCGCGAGTTCTGTCGCTATGCCAGATCACTACGCAGTGGATTGCAGGTTGATAAAAAATGGCTCCGTAGGAGTCACATCTTTATAGCTGACGATGCAAAGAAAAAGCGCGAAAGCTCCGTAGGAGCGATATCGCTCTTGGTAACGTTCGCTATACCGCGGAAGATGTTCTTAGATGTCGCCCCTAACGGGGCTGGTCGCGTATGTGACGCCATAGCTATAAAGATTCCGCTCCTACGGAGCTGGTCATCGGCTCCACTGGACGCGGGTCGAGGACGGCTCACGTTTTCAGCCTGTTAAGCTGCTTTTGCCTCCTTCACATAAGAAGCCAGGCCGTTACCGAATGACCAGTCCTCCCGAGTATTCGGCGAGAGGATCACTTGGACATCCTCAGGTCGCAATCCCGCATTTGCCGAAAGCAACTCGGCCAACCGCTTGTATAGCCGCTGCTTTGTCGCCGTGTCTCGCCAATTACTAAAGGTGATATTGATAAACACAACGTCTTTCGAGCGTTGGATCCCCATGTAGCCAGGATCGTAAATAAATTCTTCCGGCTCATACTGATCAATGAGCTGGAAACGGTCATCGGCGGGGACCTCGAAGGTTTCGGTCAGTGCTTGGTGAACGCTATCCGCGATGGCCCTGATGTGGTCGTTGGATTTACCTTTCAGCAATGAAATTCGAACGAGTGGCATATGGCTTGTAAGTCCCTTTTTTGAATGGTGTCTTTGATTGACGAAGGAACCTTAAAGCTCGAGGATAATTCCACAATTTGAAAGTTTGGGTTATGACCCATCTATAAAATCGAATGATTATTCCTCGTACCAATCTTAATATGGATGTGTTGCGGACGTTCGTGACCGGGTTGGAGCTAGGGAGCTTTTCGAAGGCAGCAAAACGTTTAGGGCGTTCGCAGTCGGCTATCAGTACGCAGCTTCGCCGCCTGGAAGAACAAGTGGGGAAGCCGATTCTGGAGAAATCCGGTCGCGGCCTCTCCTTAACTACAGCCGGAGAACTTTTGCTGAGCTACGCCAAACGAATTCTTGAACTCAATGATGAGGTCATTGATGGACTCCGCGAGGGAGAAGTCGAAGGCTGGGTACGGCTCGGAATTCCTCAAGACTTCGCGGAAGGGTGGCTGACCAGCTTGTTAGGCCGATTCGCGCGCGCCCATCCGAAAGTGCGCGTTGAAGTACGCGCCGAGCAAAACGTTCTTTTGGTTGAGAGACTCCGTGATGGAGAACTCGACTTGGCGCTTGCCTGGGACGGCAACAACGACGGGGTTCGTGTCGAACGGCTGGTTGATCTGCCGATGGTATGGATTGGTCGCCCCGATTGGGGCGGCATCAAAGCTTTGGGTCGGGAACCATTGCCATTGGTGGCATTTGAGCCGCCCTGTGTGTTTCGTTCCGCCGGAATTGCCGCATTGGATCGAGTAGGAATTCAGTGGCGCCTCGCATTTACAAGCCCGAGTCTTGCGGGTCTCTGGGCAGCCACTGGAGCGGGCCTAGGGCTGACCGTGCGTACTACGGTCGGCTTTCCAAACACTCTGGCGGTTTTGAAGCCCGGAGCTTCCGGACTTCCTAAGCTGCCAAAGGTGTCGCTGACGTTGTGCAAGACGAAAGCAGACTCAGCAGTGAACCGCCTTTCCGAGATCCTGCGCGAAACCATCGTCGAGCAAATTACCGGTAGGACTTCGGCAGGTCATCGGTTTCAGTAACGGTCCGGCAGCTGCGCATAGGCATTGACTTAAGCAAAGGTGCAAGTGGTATCCCGGTAGCGGCGACTGTCCATTAAGCCTAAAGCCGTTGCTCCAAATCCCTCGTGGTAACGAAGCTGCGGGTGTGCTTAACCTCAAAAACCCAGTCGCCATCAACGCTCGGATGGCGACTGCGCGTTTAGGTTAGGCAAATCTGTCGCTTCGAGAAAACCGTCAGCCTGGGCACACCCTGAGGCTTCATGGACAGTCGCCGCTACCGGGATGTGGCGCGTTCCATCCTTAAATTAATGCGTATGTGGCAGCTGCGGACGAGATCGCACCTTCTAACATGCGGCGGCAAGCCGCCGGAGGCCAAAAAAAGTTTCAAAACACCGATGAGTTTCGGGTTCCCCGCCGGTTGTACCTCATGAGGTCGGCATTAGTAACGACCCGAGACGAGGAAAAAATATGATTCCATTAATCGGTAAGAAGATAGTCGTAATCGGCGGGAGCCGCGGGGTGGGACGGCGAGTTGTGGAAATGGCTATCGGTAACGACGCACGAGTGCTCGGCGTGGCGCGACAAGAGGGGCCGCTTCGGCAACTAGCTCAAGAGGTGCCGGGCATCGAGGTCTTGGCACTTGATGCAACGGATGAAGCTGCCCCAGCGAAAGTATTCGATATTCTCAAGCCAGATGTCTTAGTTCTAAGCGCCGGAGCGGTTCCGCCCGCCGCGCCGCTTCACGAGCAGAACTGGCAGGAATTTCGCGTTAACTGGGAGACCGATGTAAAAATGGCGTTTCACTTCTGCAAGGAGGCACTGATCCGCCCCTTGGCCGCAGGCGCCTCGGTTATCCTGATCTCCAGCGGCGCTGCTCTCCAAGGGTCACCGATTTCGGGGGGATATGCAGGTGCCAAGCGCACCCAGATATTCATCCAAAACTACAGTCAGAAAGAATCCGATCGTCTTGGACTCGGGATAAGATTTTTGGCACTGGCGCCACGTATTATGCCGGATAGCGAGATAGGAAAGCATGCGGTGGCCGGTTATTCCCGCTATCTGGGCATATCGAAGGCTGAGTTTGTTCAGGGGATGGAGTCGCCACCGACAGCATCCGATGTCGCGACAGCGGCGATCGAGCTAGTCACGAATCCTGATCCATCCAAGGGAAACGTCTTCGTTGTCTGGGGGAAGGGCCTCGAACCTGTGCCCTGACCTCAGGGCGTTGAAGAACATTAGCAGAAGTTTAAGGTCGACTGTCATGGCATCGGCGGAAGCATCACGTCAGGACCAAGGTCCTGAGCGTAAGAGCCAGAGCTTTGAAGCGCTCGCCGAACCGTTCCGGCGCGAGCTAAAGCTGCATTGTTACAGAATGCTTGGCTCGTTCCATGAAGCCGAGGACTTCGTGCAAGAAACCTATCTGCGCGCCTGGCGCAGCTTCGACAGTTTTGAAGCAGGCTCGTTTCGCGCTTGGCTCTATCGGATCGCAACCAACGCTTGCCTTAATGCTCTTGCTACCCGGAAGAACATGCAGCGCTTGCTACCAGACCAGCAGACGCCTGCCGCTACCACCTTTAAGATGCCGGAAGGGGCTCCACCAGCCGACATTCCGTGGCTTGAACCTTATCCGGACTCAAATTTGGAGGGAATTGCTGACATCGCTCCAAACCCGGCAGTCCGCTATGCGTCTCACGAGGCAGTGCAACTGGCTTTTGTCACTGCCATTCAGCAGCTGCCGCCTCGTCAGCGCGCCGTGCTCTTACTGTGCGACGTCCTTGGATGGACGGCCTCGGAAGGTGCGACACTGCTGGCTGGTTCGACTGCTTCGATTAGCAGCGCCCTGCAACGGGCACGCGAGAAGTTGGCTAAACTCTTTCCGGAGGGCCGGCCGTCAGTCCCGCTGTCGCCAAGTGCCACGGAGCGGGAGCTTCTGGACCGCTATCTTCAGGCCTGGGAAAGCAATGACCTGGACGGCTTTGTAGCCCTTCTCAAAGAGGACGCAACCTATACCATGCCGCCGTGGCTACAATGGTATGCGGGGCGCGACGCGATGCGTTCATTCTTCGCCCTGGCTTGGCAGGACCGCGGCATGCTCCTACTACCAACCGCTGCCAACTGTCAGCCGGCTTTCGCCATGTACACCCGTCCCAGCGCGGGTGGACCGTGGGTCGCCCACGCCGTTCACGTCCTCACCCTTGAGCAAGATCTGATCTCCAGAATCACGCTGTTTGTGGAAGTGAGTGGGCCAAGCCTGTTCCCTGGCTTTGGACTGCCGCTGGTTCTCCCGGAGTCGGCGAAGGGCGGGCGATAGCTACAGCCTAGTGCCTCCTAATTATGACTCGATGCACTGGTTAGATGCGGATTGGCAGTTTGGTTGGGGGGCTTTTCTTTATTATTGACTGATCGTTCCATAACCGTACTGTGAGGAAGTCGGCTATGGCTCGTCCGCGCGAATTCGATTTCAACCAAGCGCTCCAAGCCGCGATGCTGCTCTTTTGGGAGAGAGGGTATGAAGCAACCTCGGTCGACGATTTGTTGCGACGGATGAAAATCAATCGTGCCAGTCTGTACGGAGCGTTCGGCGAGAAACGCGCTCTGTTTGTTCAGGCTCTAAAGCATTATGAAAAGAACTTCGGCTATGAACCACTGCTGGAGCGGGCTAAGAGCGGATCGCCAAAAAAAGCGATCAAAGAGTTGTTTGAGGAGACCATAAAGACACTGAGGGAAACGCCACCGGCCGAAAGACGGGGATGTCTGATGCAGAACACTGCGTTGGAGTTGGCGCCGCATGATGCGGCCATTGGGAGAATCGTGCGTGAGAACACCGAGAAATGTCATGCTCTGTTCATCCAAGCGCTTGAGCTGGCCAACGAGAAAGGGGAGCTCACCAAAACGCGGCGCGAAATATCCGATTTGGCGATGTTCTTGTTTGCTAATCTCTCGGCTATTCGGCAGCTCGGAAAAGCGGGAATGGATGAATCCGTGCTCCGAGCGGTAAAGGACAACGCGCTCAAACTCATCGAATAACCAGCCGTCCTCAAGTGACGCAAGAAATGGCACCGTGTATCAATAATGGAATGATCAGTCCAAAACAAAAACTATGAGTATCAATATCTCCACCATCCTAACTAGCCGTTGGGTCACCGGTCAAACCATTGAAGCCAGCGGGGGGTATTCGTTATGAGCGATCAGAGCGTGGCGAAAGAACGGCGCGTTGTGCCGGTCGGCCAAGGTCCACTGGGCTTCATCGTTCATTTCGATTTCAAACCCGGTTGGGAAGAGGAACGGACGAGGCAAGGTTACGTCGATTTCATCGAAACGATGAGACAAGAACCAACCTTCGTTAGTTTCTTCCGCTTGGAAGACTGGGCGAATCCAAATCGAGTTGTGCTTTATGAGACGTGGAATTGTTCCAAGGAATATTTTCTAGAGATCGAAATGAAGCGGCCCTACCGCGAGGTATACGAGCGGATATTGCCTAGCCTCGTGGCTACGCCGCGCGAAATGCAGATGGACTGGCGTTTGGTCAGAAGCCAGAGCCAGCCTTTGGAGCCTGCCTTGGATAAGCGGGAAAAATTCGGCTTCTTTGTTCATTTTGATGTCAAGCCCGGTAAAGAGCGCGAATTCCGAAACGTCTTGGATCCGCTTCTGGACACGATGAGTACGGAAACGCGATTTGTTAACTATTTCCTGCTGCAGCATGAAAACGACCTCAGCCGGTTTGTGATCTACGAGACTTGGCTGGGAACCGCAGAAGAGTTCCAGGCCGTTGAGATGCTGCGCCCGTACCGGCAAAAGTATGAGGCGGCAGTTGCAGGCGTCTTAGCGAAACCTCGTGAAGTGGAGCGGAATTGGAAACTGCTCTATGCCGCGGACCGGGGAAGCTGTTTTTCGGATAGCGAATAACCGATTCACCGCTAGGTGTGAGATCGGTAGGAGCCGGAGCTGAGACGAACCTATTGGTCTATAATTGTTGCCTGCCCAAACCGGAGGGGAGCCGCATTCCACTTTATCAGACCCCGTGGCTGAGCTTTTGTCACGTGACTTCCCTGGTCCAATTGGCGTTTTAGCCGCGGCTCCCTAAAGCGTATTGCAGGCCGGAAAATGTGCCACGTCAGGTGGGGTGGCACGGTTTCCGGGGCGTCGCGGTTGTGGCGAGCTGGGTTTCGTTGCTCCCAGTTCTAGGCTGCACACAGTTCTTGGCGCTGCACACCCAATGCAACGCCCCGATTTTGGGTGGTGGACAACACTAGTCATCAACTGCCTTCCACGCCGCTCTTCTGGCTGCCTCGGTCCCGACCGATCGGCCTCGCAAGCGAGGCAGCGCTCTATGGGTTCCTAATTTTCCTATCATTTTCCCTTTCCTTTCCAGTTTTCCGGTAGAGATACTGCGTCATGACTTCGCTCAAATTCGTTACCGCTGCGGTCATCGGAACGATGCTGTTTGGCGGGAACGGCAGTGTCAGCAAGGCAGATTCGCAGACGGCGGCCGGGAGCCTTACCAAAATCCGGGTCGGCTATATCGGCATTACTTGTGAGGCGCCCATTTTTTCTGCGGTCGAAAACGGATTTTTCAAGGAGGAGGGGCTAGATCCCGAACTGGTCAAGTGTGAGTGGTCGAAATACAAGGACGTGCTTGCACTGGGCGGGTTCGATATCACGCACCATCTCATCATGTACCTGCTGAAGCCGATCGAGCAGGGGTTGGATGTGAAGTTTACTGCTGGAGTTCATACAGGTTGTTTGAGGGTGCAAACAGCGACGGATAGTAAGATCAAGACCATACAGGACCTCCGTGGAAAACGGATTGGCGTGCCGGGGATGGGGACCCCGCCATTCATTTTTGCAAATCGGGTGTTGAGCGCTAACGGCATTGATGCGAGCCGAGACGTTACGTGGACGGTGTACCCGGCGGGAGAACTTGGGTTAGCGTTGGAGAAGGGGCAGGTGGATGCCGTAGCCGATTCCGAACCGATTGGCACCTTGTTGATGGCCGACGGGAAAGTCCGCAATATTGCTGATCAAGCGACCGATGCCCCCTACAAAGACGAATATTGTTGTGCGGTGGTGGTGAGCGGAAAGTTTTTGGCTAGCAATCCGAAGGCGGCAGCAGCCGCTACCCGGGCGTTGCTTAAAGGTGCTAAGTGGGTTCAGGAGAATCCGGCGGCGGCGGCGCGGCTATCTGTCGAGAAAAAGTATCTCGCTTCAAATCCAGAGTTGAACACACTGGCGCTCTCCCATCTGCGTTATGTTCCGAGCGTTTCCGGTGCTGAAGCGGCCGTGAAGTCGGCGGCTGAGCAGATGAAGGTTGCCGGGATGCTCAACTCCGGGACAGATGTTGCTGCCTTAGCAAAAAAGGCTTTCGTTCAATTGGATGGGGTATCGGATGAGTGGCTCCAGAGCCTACACGTGGACAAAGTTGCGGGAGGCCAACTCCCGCCAGATGAGATTTACCGCGTGAGGGCAGAATTGGCAGGGAACGGAAGTCACCCGACGCTTGCATCGTGTTGTTCACCGGAATAGTGCACCGTCTCGCATATAATGATGACACCGTTGCGTTCAAAATGGGCTGCCTGCGAGGCGGGAGGAGGGCGCATATCTGAATCGATACGTAACCGACGAGCAACGAAGCAGCCAGCCCATTTTCAACGCAACCCTTCGGGCCGTGGCCAGTTGGCGGTTTTTCCTCCGCCTAGGCGGATCGACCCGTATGAATCCAGATATGGGCACTTCGCTCGCGCCTTGAAAAACCGCCAACTGACCGACGGCGGTGTCACCATTATATGCGAGACGGTGCACCTAAAGTGAAGGAATTAGCAGACGCTAACAGGAGCGCTGAGACTAACAGCCCGATTCTGCGGCCGCCTAAGCCGCAAAAACGAGAAAAGGCAGACTCGGCCCCGCGGCCTGCCGAGGGAATCCGGCGTGTAACTTTATTGGCTTTGCCGTTAGCGGCAGCAATCGCGCTTTGTCTGCATTGGCTCGCGGCTGCGAACGAGGCGGCAGCAGAAGCGCTCTTGTACACCTACTTCTTGAGCGGGTTGCTTATTGCCGCCCTGATGGCTATCGCCGTTCAACCGATGTGGTCCGGACTTCGCGGCTGGATGCGAGACTCGAGTCCGTTGATTACGGCCGCTGTCGTTTGTCTCGTCGTTTGGGAACTAGTGACATCAGTGCTGCATTTGCTGCCTTTACCTTACTTTCCGGGTCCTGCCGGGGTCTTATCAAGCCTGGTGAACGACAGCGGTGTGCTGTTTGATAGTACGTGGCATTCGCTGGTCCTGCTTTTGGGCGGTTACACGTTGGGCGTAGTGGTAGGCTTGATCAGTGGGGTTTGTATTGGCTGGTTCCCTTATGCGCGTTATTGGGGAATGCCGATTTTAAAGATCGTTGGTCCAATCCCGGCGACAGCATGGATTCCCCTGGCCATGGTCCTTTCTCCATCTGCGATGTTCTCCGCCATTGGCCTAATCGCACTGGCTGTCTGGTTTCCCGTGACGATGTTGACCGCCTCCGGAATTTCTAACACGCGTGCTTCGTACCTCGATGTCGCACGGACCCTTGGCGCGAAGCGGAGTTATCTCATCTTCAATGTCGCGATTCCAGCTGCGATGCCGAGCATCTTTATCGGGCTGTTTATGGGGTTGGGGGCTTCCTTTTTAACGTTGGTGGTCGCTGAAACGGTAGGGGTAAAGTCAGGGCTGGGTTGGTATGTGAGTTGGGCGCAAGGGTGGGCGGAGTACGGAAAAGTCTACGCTGCGCTACTGATTATGGCGGCGTTTTTCTCGACCATTATGACGGCTCTGTTCAAGCTACGTGATCACGTGCTCGCCTGGCAAAAAGGCGTGATAAAATGGTAGCAACACTCGTCAGCGGCGTTGCCAAAGAAGGCTCTTCGTTGGACGTCACCAACGTAACTAAGGATTTCGCTGCACAGGATCGCACGAATCAGCGCACACTGGCACTGGATGGCGTCTCATTTTCTATCGCCGCCGGCGAGTTCGTTTCCATTATTGGTCCGAGCGCGTGTGGCAAGTCTACGCTCCTTCGCCTGATCGCCGGACTTGATTTTCCGAGCTCTGGCGAACTTCGCATCGGCACTGAAGTGATCATCGGAGCGAATGCCGAGCGCGGCTTGGTTTTTCAAGATCCGAACTTATTTCCGTGGCTTACCGTTCGGCGGAACATCCGGTCTGGCCTGGTTGCACTCGGTGTGGCCCGGGAAAAGAACCACGAAGTCGATGACTTTATCCGTTTGGTAGGGCTCGAGGGTTTTGCCGATGTCTACCCTCATCACCTTTCCGGTGGGATGGCACAGCGAGTTGCGCTGGCCCGAGCCCTGATCACCCATCCCAAAGTCCTTCTGCTGGACGAGCCGCTCGGAGCGTTAGATGCTTTTACCCGGATGCAGATGCAGGACGAAGTATTGCGATTGTGGCAAGCTCGCCTGACCACCATGCTGTTGATCACTCACGACATCGATGAGGCGATCTATATGAGCGATCGCATTTTGATCATGACTCCGCGTCCTGGCCGCATCGACCGGGTGATCTCATTGGATATGGAGCGGCCACGAGACCGGAGCCATCCCGATTTTCTGCGTCTTCGCAGCGAGATCCTGCAATTGCTCGATTTTGGCCGGCGCTAAGGAATGAGCAAGAAGAATTCCGGCGACGGCGAGATGGCACTGGCCCCAGACGGAAGCCGAATCGTCGCTAGCAGTCGTAGTGTGCCACCTGAACTGATGGCGATCGGGTCGATGTTTAGTGTCCAACTTGGGGCTGCGCTTGCCGTGCCAGTGATGGCTGCGATCGGACCGGCAACCACAACCGCACTGCGGCTTTTTTGGTCGGGGATATTGTTGGCTTTGTTTGTGAGGCCGCGCTTCAGCCGAATGACCCCTTATCAATGGCTCGGCGGCGCCAGCTTAGGAGTCGTAATAGCAACGATGACAGTCTGCTACTTTGTTGCCATCTCCCGAATCCCGATGGGTCCGGCGACGTCGATCGAATTCCTCGGACCCTTAGGGGTTGCTTTGATTGGCGCGCGCAAGCTCATTCATTTAGTGCTGGCGATCGTTGCCGGGACCGGGGTGTTCCTTTTGACTCGGGAAAATGCGCATTGGAGTGTCGATGTGCTCGGAGTCGGTTTTGCAGCCGCGGCCGCGCTGGGGTGGGCTACCTATATCCTGCTGATGAAGAGAGTAGGGGCCGCTTTCCCCGGACTGCAAGGCCTGTCGATCGCACTATTGGTCGCTGCTGTTGCCGCAGTCCCAATCAGCTTTGCTGCCAGACCCAATGTTCTCGCGGTTGCTCCGTTTGTGTCTACTATCGGGTTGGCGGTGCTCACTCCGCTGCTCCCGTATGCCCTCGAGATGATGGCGCTCCGGAAAATGAGCACGCGGGCGTTCGGGATTTTCATGAGCATGGAGCCCGCGATCTCTGCTGTACTTGGTTATGTGATCCTCGCCCAGCGACTGAGCCTGCGGCAGATCAGCGGCATCGGTTGTGTTGTGCTCGCCAGCGCGATCACCGCAGTTCGCAACCAAGAGGAGATAGCAAGCCAGAAGAAGACTCCGATGGTTCAAGGCGATCTCGGCGCTCCTTAAGCGCTAGGGATAAGACGGGAATAGCCGCAAAAAGGGTTGAGACGATGAATACAGACGGTTTGAAGCAACTCAAATTTGTCGAAGGAGGCGCTGAGTTGTTAGACAGGATCGAGCCCCTCTGGAAACAGCAAACCGCTTTGCATGTGGAAAAGTCCCTCCATTTCGCCGAGTCCTTTACCACAGCCAATTTTTCAGATCGAAAGAGAGTGTTCGACCAAAAGGCGCGAAGCGGGACGTTGTTGGTTATTTTAGCGATCGCCGGTTCCGACGAGATTGCTGGCTATACGGTCTGCTCGGTTTGTGAACAGCTTTCCGATCTTGGCGCGTGCAAGATAGGCGAGATCGATTCGATGTTTATTTTAGCGTCATATCGCCGGCTGGGTATCGGCCGGAAGTTCCTCGTTCGGTCCATGGAATGGTTCGAACAAAATCGTGCGGAAAAAGTGATTGCCCTGGTCGCCGTTGGGAATGAGGAGGTGTTGGAATTCTACCGACACGCTGGATTGTTGCCTAGAGCGATCCTGCTTCAGCGGAAGGACCAGAAGGAGCATTGAAAAACAAAATCCGGCGTGCGGTTAGCGGATCGCTGGTGCTGGACTTTCAAGAAGGTCGATCGACAAAGAACCGCATCGGCAGTTAGCAGCGAACGATTCTCGAGAATTCTGCCTATGCCATTGAAAACGACAATCAAGAAGGCGCGCCAAGCCAAGCGCGAAAGCAAAGCCCCTACAACCCAAGCCGGAGAGTTTGTTCACGAAGAAATCGACGAGATCCGGCGGGGTAAGCATGGGGCGCGATCAGCAAAACAAGCGATCGCGATCGGACTCTCGAAAGCACGCCGGGCCGGAGTGAAACTTCCTCCCCCACCCAAAGGTCGGACGTCAGAGGCAACCCGAACAAAAGCCAAGAGAGACCTGGAGAAGGCAAAAGCGGGACCAACAAAACCTTCGCCAAAACGAAGCAAGGCCAGTGTTCGAGCCTTAAAACGTGAACCGAAAAGCAGTGTTTCCCATAAAGCGCTGGCAAAGCAAGCTAGTAGCGCGGCACGTAAGAGAAGGGGAACGACGGGGAAGGCTCGATCTTCTACCCGAAATGGGGCACGTAGAAGTAGATGAACTAGCGACCTCGTTTCTAGGTCGTACGGCTGCATTGCTTGGTCGCGTTTGATTCCAGCGCGGCCCTACTTAGCGGCTCGATTCTCGGAACTCAGTCCGTCATAGAAACGGTCCTGACATTTTTCTTTGTTAGGTCTGGTTCCTTAGTTAGCCGCTTGGTCTCTGGCTTTTGTCCAGCTATGCGCCGGCGGTGCTCGGTTGATCTGTGGCGGATCAACTCAGTTTCAGTCTGGATAGTTCGCCGGGTCGCATTGTCGTCACCTAAGGCTAAGGTTGCCGATTCAAGAAAGAGCAGGCAGACCCAAACCAACATGCATTTGAAAACCTCGCTATTCACAACGGACAAAACACTAATTCCAACACGAGTTAGACCACAAGTTCGTTCTGACCGGTGCGATTAAGTAATTGAGACATTGCTCAAACCACTAGTTGTTTGGTATTGGAAGTGTTTGTGCAATTCTCCGACCCTTCTCTGGCGAATTTCCGTTTATCTAAGCGCTGGCTGTTTGGGATGAGCGTGCTTTTGCTTGGAGCGTCGACTTTATATGGCCAAGATTCCTGGCAAGGGTCATCGGGTAGTTGGTTTAGTGGCTCCGATTGGAGCTCGGGTGTCCCCAATTCAGAAACCAACGCGATCATAGACAACGGTACTACGGTCCAGATCGGCCCGGGACCGGATGGTGAGCAGGCGTTTGCAAACTCTCTTACCATTGGTGAGACGACTGCCGGTAGCACACTTCAAATGCTGTCTGGAGGAGTCCTGAGGCTTAATGATCCAGTGACGATTGGGACTGGAGGGACCATCCTCTTTAGCGGCGGCACGATCTACACACCCGGTTTTGTCGATAACGGAGCAATCATATTTCAAGTCGCAGAAAACGAGTTCCTTTCGTCACCAGTTAGCGGGACCGGCGAACTAGTCATGAACATTGTCGGCACTTTATCCGTTTCAGGTGCCGGTACCTACAGTGGCGCAACCATACTGATGTCTGGAACCTTCCAAGCAGAATCGACAGGCATATTCAGCCCAAATTCGGCATTTATGCTTAACTCGGCTTCGACTCTGGATCTAAACGGTTTCAATAACACAATAGGCTCACTTGCGGGAACGGGAACCGTCATCAATAGCGGTTCGGCAAACGCGATCTTAACTGTCGGCAGTAACAACACTAGCACGGTCTTTAGCGGCGTAATCGAGGATGGTACAACTGCGACTCTAGGGTTAACCAAAGTGGGCACAGGTACGTTAACCTTAGCCGGGGCTGACACCTACAGCGGGCCGACGCAGGTGATCGGTGGGAGGCTTCAGGCGGGAGTTGTTGGAGCGTTCAGCCCAAACTCGGCCTTTACGGTAAACTCCACTTTGGATTTGAATGGCTTCAATAACGCAGTCGGCTCACTTGCGGGAACGGGAACTGTCATCAATAGTGGTTCGGCAAACGCGATCTTAACTGTCGGCAATAACGGCACCAGCACGGTCTTTAGCGGCGCAATCGAGGACGGTACAACCGCTACTCTAGGGTTGACGAAAGTAGGTACAGGTACACTAACGTTAGCCGGGGCTGACACCTACAGCGGACCGACGCAGGTGATTGGAGGGACTCTTCGAGCGGGAGTCGCCGGAGCGTTCAGCTCCACCTCGGCCTTTACGGTAAACTCCACTTTGGATCTTAATGGCTTCAATAATACAATCGGCTCGCTCTCGGGAACGGGAACTGTTGTGAATAGCGGCCCGGCGAACGCGACGTTAACTGTCGGCAATGACGATAGCAGCACAGTCTTTAGCGGCCTAATCGAGGACGGTACAACCGCGACCCTGGGGTTAACCAAGGTGGGTACAGGTACGCTAACCTTAAGCGGGGCTGACACGTACACTGGTCCGACGACAGTGAACGCAGGTACCTTGGTAGTTAACGGATCAATCGCGAGCGCGGAGACGTTTGTGAATCCAGGAGGGGTGCTGACGGGGATCGGATCGATTCGCGGCAGTGTAGTGAACAACGGAATCGTCATCCCTGGGAATCCGACCGGGACATTGACGATTTCCGGTAATTACGTCCAAAACTCGAACGGGACATTGCGCATCTCAGTCGGTGGCACTGCCCCGGGTCAATTTGGTGTATTAGCAGTCGGTGGCCATGCTACGCTTGCCGGTACCCTCCAAATCGTTTCTATCAACGGTTTTCAACTGGCCGTTGGAAACAAACTCACTTTCCTGACTGCGACCGGCGGGGTGAGCGGAACTTTCAGCACGATTCAAAACCCGTTCCCCAGTAGTACCGCCGTCGAAGCCCAATTCTTGCTCCTTCCAGATGCGGTTGAGATCGAGGGAACGCAAGGCTCGTTTGTGTCGATACTGCAATCGTTGGGACCCATTGTGACCCCGAACGAGTTGGCTGTGGCTAAAGCGCTTGACAGCGCAAGAGGTGACCCCAGAGAAGCGGCGCTATTTGCGTTCCTGGATAGCCAACCGATAGCTAATCTGCCCCATGATCTTAGCTTGATCGCGCCAACGCAGATCAGTTCGATAAACGCTTCTGTCTCGATAGGGAAGGTCCAGATCTCCAACATTGGACAGCGCATGGCCAACATTCATGCAGGCAGTACCGGATTCAGCTCTTCCGGCTTCACGTTAAACGGTGAAGGTCCAACTTTCGGCAACGGCCTAACAGGGGAGACCGGGGCTGAGGGCAAGAGTGGGCCATCGGTTCTGGCTCCGATTCCAGAAAATCGCTGGGGCTTTTTTGTGACGGGCCTTGGCGAGTTCACCAATGTTGACAGCACTCCGAATGCTAACGGATATGATGTTAACACTGGCGGAATTACCCTTGGCGTAGACTATCGCGTGACTCCCTACTTCGCCGTGGGCCTGCTAGGCGGCTATGCTCATAACAATGTCAGTTTGGTTGGTGGGGGTAATATCGACGTAAATGGCGGGACCTTCGGCGCCTACGCGACACTTTTTGGTGACGGCTTTTATTTAGATGCTGCGGTCACCGGCGGTCCCAACGGATACGACACGCACCGGACGGCGCTCCAGGGGAGCGCGAACGGCAGCACTGAGGGGGCCGACATCAATGTGGTTGTTTCGGCAGGCTACGATTGGAAAAGTGGGAACTTCAGCATCGGTCCGACGGCGAGCTTCGAATTTGGTTACGTCGGTCTCGATGGCTTTAGCGAGACCGGCTCACTGGCTCCGCTGAAGTTCCCGGATCAGAACACCGAATCGGAGACGACGGCTTTTGGCGCCAAAGCCACCTACGAGTGGAAAATAGGGAAGATCACGCTCGTACCTCAAGTCAGCGCGGCTTGGCAACACGAATACGGATCGGTGGCATACCAAGTCATTGCAGGTTTCGCCAGCGGTGCGGGCACCAGCTTTACGGTTAATGGCCCGGAGATTGGCCGCGACAGTCTGCTGATTGGCGCTGGGGTCTCCATGATTTGGAGCGATCGCATTTCCACCTATGTCTTCTATGATGGTGACATCGCCCGCACCAATTACGATTCTCACACCGTCACCGGGGGCTTCCGGATAACTTTTTGAAATAAACTGCGGCGCTGCGGTCTGGGTCATCAGAGCATGACAATCCGCTGGCTTGTTTGCCAGTGCCCGCTAAGATTCGGCAGCTTTGAATAACCTGCCTGAATCTGTGAAGCGTTGGAAAAGAAAGAGCCGTCAAGAATTGGTCAAAGACCAATGGATCTCGCTTTATGCGGATGAGTGC
>JAFAHI010000670.1 GCA_019237325.1 Verrucomicrobiota bacterium
CGACGCTAACGTGGATTTAGGATGGGTTTGCACGTACCAAGCCAAATCGGACTGATGCATCCCATCGACCGATATGAGCAGTACATGTTGAACGTTGTTGATATTGGTGGTGATGTTGGCGGAGTTGTTGTCGTTTCCGGCAATTGCCGGAAGCGCCAACAGGATGCTGGCAGCCATGCTGCCGAGTGTTACAGTTTTAATCCTGTCTTTCATCTGTATGTAGGCCTTGTGAGCGTTGTGTTTTGTAATGGCTCACCTCAATGACCATTCGGTTTTAGCCGACCCGAGTAGTGGTAAGCTTCTAGTCAAAAAAGCAAACCGAGCGCCGGAAAACAACGAGTTCAATGTGACGATATGTTCACGGAATACGCGGAAGCAGGAGCTAGAATCTAGGAGCCAGGAGTCACTCGAAAACGCTGGGAGAAAATCTCGAGGACGAGTACGAGGACGATTTATGAGACCCGCGCACGGCCCGTACCACAAATCGTTTTGCCGAAGCGGCAACTGATCAGCCGCATTGAACAAGCATCTGTGCCAAGCCCTCCGGGTTGGTGACCATCGCATCATGACCGGTCGATAACTCCAAGTACCGCCAATCGTTTTGGCTCTTAACCCAGTCGTGCGTCCGAACCGCCGGCCCGTAGACTGGATCCGTGCAAGCGATGTACGTCCTCTTCACACCGTTTCCAAGGGGATGTTCCAGGTGGATCGGCTCCCGGTAACAGTTGAGCGGCAGCGGAGTCAATTGTCTCCTCAACCACTCGGCGTTGGCTGGGTCGAAAACGCCAAAAGCCTCCGGCGGAGGTGGTGGAATGGTTAGGCCTCCACTCGTCTTTTCGGCTAACTCAATCCGCTGGGCGACAATTGCCGGGTCGAGTACGCTGAACCCGCTCTCTCCGTTTTTGAGCAACAACGTGTCGATATAAACCAGGTGCTTGAGCCGCTCCGGCAGAAGGTCCGCAACCGCCGAGACAATGTTGCCACCGAAACTGTGCCCTACCAAGATGACATCGTTCAGCTCTTCGGCCGCGATAACGTTCCCGATGTCCGTCGCAGAATCCTCAATGGTCAAGCCAGGGCGAGTTAGATGAACACGCTCCCCGAAACCGGTAAGAGTCGGCGCGAAAACGACGTGTCCGGCCGACCGTAGAATGGCGACTACCCGCCGCCAGCACCAGCCGCCGTGCCAAGCGCCATGTACTAAAACGAAGGTGTAAGTCGAAGGCATGGACTGCCTTATCCGAAGTCGTAAATAACAAGCTTTGCGAAGAGCGGCTTACACTGCTTCACGAATTCCAGGTGTTGTGGATGCACCTGGTATTCATCTTGCGCTTGTTTGCTCTGAAATTGGATGTTCAACGCGACTTGGTACGTTTGATCAACAACGTCGCGATGACTGCCGGCCATCTTTCCGACGTGGAAATGCACAATACCGGGGATCGACTCCAGGTATTTCTTGGCGGCCGCGATCAACTCATCAGGAGCGTCGGCTCTACTTGGGTCGGTCCAAAAGATCACTACGTGAGAGAACATCCAGCGATATACGATGAGAAACTCGGCCAACGCAACCCGTCGACCCAGGGTTCTTTATAAGACCTCTGTGTCTTGGCCAACCCTTATCGCTAGCCCGTCCGAATTAGGGACCAGTGTCTTCGAACTGCCTACCGCAAAAGGTGCTTCGCTTCTTCTTCAGTAAGACGCGGGAAGGTTGCGCCGGGAACATCGACCTTCAAGGTCTCGCCCGATTCGGCCGACTCTATGATCCCGAGCATTACCGCCAGCGCGTGTAACGCAAACCGACCTGAGCACCGGTGAGGCCGGCCTTCGACTATGGCGTTTGCCATTTCCGCCAGGCCAAGCGACCGATAATTCGCTACGACTGGATTTCCTAAGGGATAGTTGATCCCTCCAAATGGCTTTTCATCGGTTTTGTGAATGATCCAGTCTACTTGGTTGCTTGCTAAAGCCACGCTGCTGGGATCGTGGATGTTCAGAAGTCTGTTATTGGCAGATGTCTCCGCATCGCCGCCAAAGGTGTCTGGATCAGGGACGCGGATTGAGGCCAACGTTCCGTGCAGCTCGATCGGTCGAAGCCCATGCCTCCAGACGTCCCAGCTCGCCAGGAAGCTGATAATGGCTCCCCCGGAGAATGTCAGTATGGTATTCAGTGTGGTAAAGGTGCCGACTGAAAAGGTCTCGCCCTTTTTAGGTCCTTCGCCAAAACGCCGCTCCACCGGGCTAATCTGGCCCACGGCTCGAAGCTCATTTACCGGACCGAGAAGAGCCGTCAACGCGGAGACATAATACGGACCGAGATCTAACACAGGACCGGCCCCCTTTTGATAAAATGGAGCTGGATTCGGGTGCCAATGCTCCATTCCCTTGGTCATGACTGCTGCCAAACCGGTGATGATCGGACCGACACGCCCCTCCTCGATCAGAGCTTTGGCGGTCTGCAGGCCGGCCCCAAGAATCGTATCCGGCGCACAACCTACCCGCAGACCCTTCGCCTCAGCCTCCTCCATCAACGCAACAGCGTCCTGAAGGGAGGTAGCTAAGGGCTTCTCACTGTAAACATGCTTTCCGGCGGCGATCGCAGCTCGTGATACTTCCGCATGGGTAGCAGGGAGGGTCAGATTGAGTATGATCTCGATGTCGTCGACAGCCAGAAGATCCCTGACATTTGTTTCTCGCAACGAATATTTGTTTGCCAATCGTTGCGCCGCAGCGGGGATCACGTCAGAGCACGCGACAATTTCGATGTCGCGAAAGAGCCTCGAATTTCTGACATAGACGTCTGAAATGTTTCCGCAGCCGATGATACCTACACGCATTTCAAAAATGTTTTGTTTTCGGTTTCCAGTCCACTAATCAGGAACGGCCGCGAGACTGAGGCAATCTTTTCGAGTAGTCGCTTTTAGAGATAACCTGCAGGGGCGACGCTACGTACAAATGCGAGCCTGTCCTTGGCTTCAGCCGGTTGCAGCGCATGCAGAATGATCGTCCCATCGAAACCGGATTTTCTCAGCAGTTCCAGGTAGTACGGGTAATCCAGCCGGCCCCGTCCGGCCGCGAGATGTCCAGCCTCGCCATCCTTATCAAGATCTTTCGCGTGTGCCAGAGCAATGTCGGAACCGAGTAGATCAAATGCTTCCTCGAGTACTTTCCGCATATTCGGCAACTGGCCGCGTTGAAAAACATTGGCTCCGTCCATCACGATTTTCAGCCGCGACGACCTGACCTCGTCGAGAAGCCGTCGAGCTTTCTGTACTGAGTTTACGGTGTTACCGATCTCAGGTTCGACCCCTAGCGTTACGCCGTATTCTTCGGCGACTTTTACCGCCCTCTCGATCTGCACCAGCAGATCTGACCACGCCTCAGGTGAATCGTTGCCCGGGTGCTTTCGCCACATGCTCTTGGGGTCGCGCGACCCGGTGCATAAGGTGACGACTTCGGCGCCGAGCCGAGGAGCCCACGCAATCAAACGGTACAAGCCCTCTGCCCCCACCGAACGCGCCTGCTGGTCGGGGTCGATCATATTGTAGGTGCCGGAAATGGCGGCAAGCTTGAGATGGCGTCGAGAGAAGCCTTCAGTAATGGCCTCGAGAGTATGGTCTGAAAGCTCAGCCGGAAAACTTTGACCCACGGCAGAAATCAGATCGAATTGGACCCCGGTCGCACTGGTCACCGCGATCGCGTCGAGGTTTACGTGGAGGGAGACAGCTGGAAATTCCGGCGAAAGCAATCCTAATGTGGCCATGGATCGACTGTCTACTTCGGCTTACCTCCCTGCATGACCTTAAGGAAAAACGGGGCCTTATCCTTCTCGTAGAGAGTGCCAACGATAATATCGAAGCCGGGAGGAATTCCAGATGCCGCCATCGATGCGACTGATAACGCCATATAGCTGGAGGCCAGCGGATCCTGCCACATGGCGGCATTCACGTAACCGTCTATTACTTCCTGAGCGTGAGCGCTAATCGCAGCGCGGACCGCTTCCTGTTGTGACGGAACGTCGCCACTATGAAACGATGTGCGCACCTCGTTGCCAGTATCTGTCGCCCACTGCTTAGCTCCCTGAAGAAATAGCGTCCATACCGGATCAGTCGGCGATCCGTGCGAAACCCAATAGTATGCCGACTTTGTACTTTGGGCTGAACCGATGCATGGAAACGAGCACGCCAAGAATGCCGCGCCGAATATGATGCTGGCGAAAGATAAATATTTGCGCACTGGGGGGATCCTCTCTTGGGGTTTAACGACAATATCGTCGAAATTGCCCGCGTCGACCATAAGCTGTTCAGAGCCTGGACACATTCGACGCGCTACGTTTTTTAGTAGAGCAGAACAACATTACGGGCCGTGAGCTTGCAAGGCTTCTAGGCAAAGACGAATCATTAGGAGCAAAACTACTTTCAGGAGAACGATCTATTACTGTCGAACATGCCGTCACACTTGCTAAACGCTTTGGTGTGAAACCAGATATTTTTCTAAATCTGCGCATATCTTAACAACTACAAAGCGATCTTCTCTCAAAATATATAAGCCCGCTAACAGCAATGTTAGGGGCAGGACCATTAAGGGACGTATCTTAACATTCCGTGGGCATTTTATCGCTTAGCAACCGTTGGAGACGCTTTCTCAATTCGGCGCTTTGCGGCGGCGGTAAGAAAAATGCAAATGAGGTTTAGAAGGTACGCGGAAAAAGTCTCCCTCTAACCTTGCCGTTCGATTTCCGATTTCTTAACCGCCTCGTGCGCAGCCAGCGCTTGCTCACCAAGCGGCAAGATCCTCAGCAACGGCTCACCCAGATTGAGCCGCAAATCAGTCCAGCCTTGGTCTTTCAAGTTCTGGGCAATCATCGTCAGCTCAACCAAGGTGATGGAACGACCGGCGATAATTTCCTTTCCTGCATGCACCTGCCGGTCGCTGAGGAGTCGCAAAACTTCGAATTGATCCATGGATGATGCGTCTGCCGCGCGCCGCTTGAACTTTTTAGACGCTGCGCTTGCTATCTTTCTTCAATGGCGATCCAATCTGCAGTTCGGCGCTTTGCGGCAGCTGGCGCTGAAATCGGCCGACTTGCAAAGGGACAAGCACTATAACTACTAGCCTCTAGCTCAGCCCGCACCTGCTCAAGGCTCTTGCCCCCCTCGACGCCGCGCATGAATTACGCCTCCAAGCGCCCTGTCTTCCAGACGTAGATGCCTCAAAATCAAGCATTTTCTCGCATACGGCGCCGAAAAAGCGTCGTGAAAGTGCTATATTCGGCCTTATGCCCGAAAACGTCTACTTTATCAGGGTAGAAACGGGAGAAGCGACCAAGACCTACGAGTATCTTGTCGGTATCGAATGCGGCCTTCATCAGCTTACTAAAAGCGACTCAGCGCAGAGGTTCGTACAAACCGCTTTTCTAGCCAGGTACACGGCAGAGCGACAGATCACGATTTATAGTCCAGAGCCATATGTGAAGGACGCGCTCCCAAACCTACCAAAGATAAATGAAGGCTGTGATTGTTGGACAATGGAACTCTTGCCTACTTAGCGGACTTCCTCGCAAATCCGAAGCGTCGGGCCTGAAAACCCCTCCAAGGTCTCCAACATCTATGTTACCTCCTGTTAAATCTGTCTTTGCCGCGCTGCGATCTTCTGTGAAATGCCTTTGCTGTCTCGCCGCCGGCACCAATATTGTCCCTTGCGAAGCCTTGGTTTTGCTTTAAGTGTTTCGTCCTCGCTTTTACCGCGTGGTGTAACGGTAACACAGCGCCCTTTGGAGGCGTTATTCATGGTTCGAATCCATGCGCGGTAGCCATTCGACGCGCCTTAGGCTTGCTCATGGCAGGCCATTCGACCGAAACCGAGCGCGACTTTTTCTCAAGAGCAACGTTATCTTCGAGGACACTCCTCATACCGTACCCTCCGCGACCAACCTCGTTTTGGACGTATTTCAGGCAGCAAACTGCCAGGCTACGATCAATCAGTCCCTACGGGACAAAGTCCCAATGGAACCCATAGCCCTCAAGGCCTAGCTCAATTGACCATCACAACCTTCAGACCACCTTCCCGGTCAACCGGATCAATGGTAACGCCTTCGCTCGACCTATGTATTTCGAGATAGATGGAACTCTGGCCGACTCTAAGACCACGGATGCTGACTTCCTGCAATGATTCAGGCAGGCGTGGATAGAAGAAATAAATGGCGGCTTCCGACGCCCGAATGGTTAGGCCGAGACACGCTTGTAAGAGAAGAAACACCGCGCCGGCTGCCCAGGCTTGAGGAGAACAGGCTGACGGGTAAAGCGTCGGACCTGTTCCAGCATGTCTTTTGAAACCGCAAAATAGCTCCGGCATCCGGTGTAGATCGAGATAGATAGAGGCTTCGAATAGGCCGGACAGAATCTGGCAAGCAAGGTCTTTATGAGGTGTCTGAGCACAGCCGAATCCAATTAACGCGTTGTCGTGCGGCCAAACGGAGCCGTTATGATAAGACATCGGGTTAAAACGCTTTTCCGAGCCGGCAATCGTGCGAACGCCCCAACCCGAAAAGAAGCTTTCGTCAGAGAGGGCGCGCATCAGCTTGCGAGCCCGTGCGGGTTGGGCAATTCCCGTGAAAAGGCAATGGCCGGCATTCGAACTGCGTACGCGGCAGGGCCGTTTATCCTTATCCAATGCCAACGCGTAGAACGAAATGTCGTCACACCAAAATACCTCTTCAAATCGTTGCCGCAGGGATTCGGCTTCATTTTGTAGAAGCTCGGCTTTTTCGGCGTAGCCCAGGGTCTTCGCTAAACTAGCAACACCCCGTTTCGCCGCGTACACGTAGGCTTGCAGTTCACAGATGGCAATAGGCCCTTCAGCGGGCTGGCCATCGGCGTGAAAAACTGAATCTGAAGAATCTTTCCATCCCTGGTGAAGCAATCCGTTTTGCGACCGGCGGCCATATTCGATAAAGCCGTCACCGTCTCGATCTCCAAGTCGGTCAATCCAGTCCAGACCCAGCTCGATGTTGGGCCATATCGTTCGGATCAATTCCTGGTCCCCGGTTCTTTCGAAATAGGCAGCTGCTAAGTACAAGAACAACGGCGTGGAGTCTGCGCTTCCGTAATAGCGACCAAACGGGACGGCACCAATCCGAGCGAGTTCACTCTTCCGAGTCTCATGAAGGATTTTGCCGGGCTCCGCATCCTGAGCGGGGTTATGCTCGGTAGCTTGAGTCGACGCGAGATATCGCAGAACCCCTTTGGCAACTTCAGGGTAGACCCAAAGATACTCCAGAGCGGTAATAATTCCGTCTCGTCCAAACGCCGTGCTAAACCAGGGAACGCCGGCATAAGGATACAACCCTTCCGCAGTCGGCGTGATCATCATCTCCAGATCGGCTTTGGACCGGTTAATCCAATCATTGAAGTGTTCATTCGATGTCTGGATTTCGCACCCGCGAGTCCGAGGCGCCTCGCTTCGAATTGTCCGGGAATGATCGACACTGATGGCAAATGGCGGTTCAGTGTCTGCCAGGCAGGAGACAGTTAACGTGAACACCTTCTCTTCCTGAGGCTCGAGCTCGATCAGGAAGCTCAGGTCAGAGGCGCCAACTGCGACCGGCCTTAAGCTCGACGCGATGATGGTCTTTCGCAGAACTTTGTCTAAACCTTGGTAAGAAAACGTAAGAGAATCGTCGTTCGCCTCAGGGCCGAGCAATTGCCTTAGGTTTGCTCTCGGATATCCGCGAACTTCAAATATATCCGCGAAATCCGCCTCCAGTTCTAAGATCAACTCAAGGGAAACCGGCAGCAGTCCATAGTTTCGAACTCGAATCTCTTCTTCGCAGTTGTTGTCACGAAGAAGCTTGGTTCGCTGAACATGCACCGTGCGTTGCGGGATTCTGCGACCGTCGGGAAGATCGAGCTCGGGATTTGTGAGGTCGATCGTCAATCGGGAATTATCTTGCGCGACCGTGGAACTCAGCAGCGAGAGCGGCCCGTTCGCCAAGCGCAGCACTGACTTCGAAAGGTGCCTCGATTCGTTGTAGAAAAGCCCACATCCACCGGAACCAATTGTGCGGAGATCGCCGCATCGGTCAAAGACCGCGAACAGATCACCCCGCATCAACACTCGCGTCTGGATATCGACGAGGGACGATCGGACGTGAATATAGAGTTCCTTACCGAGTTCGATGACCTCAGGCATATGGCGATAAATGGTAGGGGCGTAGTTTTCCTATTGCCCGGCCTGTACCGGCCACATAACATAATGGCATCCTGATAGGTAGCTAGGGTTCCGTCGCGGTTGCAACAACCGCGGGTCTGGACCAAGCGCTACAGAAAGCTGTCGTCGCTCATTTCTGATGGGCGCAACGGTAAGCTGGCACCTGATGCCATAAAAGGCTCGGGGGGATCAAGGATGCGGGCGGGGCTTGTCTCTGTCTGCAGCCTTCTACACGGAAAAACCGGCACTCGGCCCCCTCGAATGGCTATTCATCGCGGGCAGTGCGGTGATCCATATTGCTTGCCGCGTCGATTATTGTGATTGGCGTGTTAGCGGTTGCCCACGGGTGAGGTTTGATAGGCACGTTTGTACTAATAGATTTTTCGTATGTATCCGTTTTGGTTCGCCCATGGGGACGTGTCGGACTTTGCCGCGAAGTGGCTACACATTTTAGGCTCTTCGCATGTTATTTCGACAGCGCGCCCAACGTCGGGTGCCACTTTCAGGGCGCCTTTCACGAATCACCTGACCCAGGGTTAAAACCCTGGGCTGTTTAGCCGCTTCGCGGCAAAGTCTGACAAGCGGTAGGGGCGAAGTACTGGCGCCGTAGACCGAACTCCAGTTGCAGGTTACAGTTGTGCATATGCCGATGGCGGTGTCAGGCGTACCCCCGGTCCGTACGCGTCCGACCATTCTTGAGCGACTGAGTGTCCCCCCTCAGCTTGCCTGGGGATACTTTGGTCTGCTGCTGTTCATGATCGGCGACGGGATCGAGGCCGGTTACCTTGCCCCTTTCCTCAGTGGGATTGGGGTTTCCCACGGCAAAATCGCGTTCATGTTCACCCTTTATGGTCTGGCTGCGGCTCTCGCTGCGCGAATGTCGGGCGCCTTAGCGGACACTGTCGGCGCCCGCGTGGTGATGTGGCTCGGAGCTTTTATCTGGGCGTTCTTCGAAGTTATTTTTCTCGTTTTTGGAGTCGCCTTCGCCGATCGCGACCTCCTTGTGTTGAGCTATTTTCTTCGCGGCCTTGGTTACCCACTTTTCGCCTACGGGTTTCTGGTTTGTATTGCTGCAGTCACTCCGCCGAGCCGATTAAGCTCCGCTGTCGGATGGTTCTGGTTCGCATTTACTGCCGGATTACCGACACTCGGCTCGCTCTTGGCTAGCTACACGATCCCGTTCATCGGTGAATATGCAACGTTCTGGTGTTCGCTCGGGTTCGTACTCATTGGGGGCATCATCATGTTACTCGGCCTGCCTCCGGAGGTTGGCGCTCCTCCGGTGAGGGCGGAGGTTCAACAACATCGGAAAGCGTTGTTTGCCGCCATCAGCATCGCTTGGGAGAAACCGAAGGTAGTCCTTGGTTCAATTGTGCGAATGATTAATACGGCGCCACAGTTCGGTTTTCTGGTTTTCCTGCCATCACTCTATGTGGGAACACTCGGATTTACCTTAAGCCAGTGGCTGCAACTCCTGAGCTGGATGTTTTTCAGCAACATTATCTTCGACTTGGCGATGGGCATCATCGGAGACCGGCTCGGCTGGCGCAGAACCGTGGCCTATGTTGGTGGGATCGGTTGTACTATCACGACACTGCTTCTTTATTATTTGCCGCTCAGATTTCCCGGAAACTATCTCGTAGCGGTCGTAGCCGCCGTACTTTACGGCGCCACCCTGGCCGGCTATGTGCCGCTGTCGGCGATCATGCCGTGTCTTGCTCCGGAAAATCCTGGGGCAGCGATCTCGATGTTGAACTTGGGGGCGGGCGCGAGTGTGTGGCTTGGACCTGCCGTTGTCGGATGTTTTCTAAGTATTTGCGGGGTACGAGGCGTGATCTGGATCTTTGCTGCTCTCTACGCATTTAGCGCGTTCCTCGCTCTATTCTTAACCGCGCCGGAATACGAGAAACCGGCTGGAACCACGGAAACTCAGCGACCGCTGGGAGGCTTTTCTTTTGCTGCGGCCGGCTCTCTCCTTGGGCATCCGCCGATACTAACGGTACTACCGGAAGAGATCGAGTTGATTCTCTTTGATCTCGGAGGGACGATTTACGACGATGAAACCTTTACCCGCGCGTTATTACGGGCTGCGCGGGAGCTAAATCCGGCTTTGGACGAACATGAATTCTGGGCGGTCTATGACGAACAGCGCGGTCAATCATCCGGCTCATTGCGCACGGCC
>JAFAHI010000697.1 GCA_019237325.1 Verrucomicrobiota bacterium
GGAGCATAATAGATTACCGTATTGATTCCCGTGATTTGTTGAATAACGGCTAGCGCAACACCGCAGAAAAGAACCGGCAGTACAAAGGGCGAAAACACGTCCGTCAGCTTACCGTGACCCGGCTCTGCATGTTCCAGAATCTCATTAACCTCCGGCATCACATCTTGGTTTCCGCGGATCCGGGTCAAAACTTTGATGGCTTCTTCCTTGTGCCGATGGAGTAATAACCAACGGGGGCTCTCTGGTAGCGCGGAAATGCCCACTCCCAACACGATGGCTGGGAGAGTGCCGAAGGCGAACATGAGGCGCCAGCCATCACTTGGAGCGAAAACGGCGTCGACTACGTACGCCAATAAGATGCCGCTGGTAATAGCAAGTTGGTTTAAACTTACCAATGCACCACGCAGCCTCGGCGGCGCCATTTCACTAATATACAGAGGGGCCGTATAGGAAGCCACGCCGATCGCGACGCCCACCGCCAGGCGTCCCACGATTAGTATTGGTAAACTTCCGGCGACGGCACAGAGAATTGAACCCACGGTAAAGATCGCCGCGGTGATGAGAATCGCCTTTTTCCGTCCAAGCACATCCGTGAAACGGCCGCTCAGAGTTGAACCACATACTGCGCCCACCAGAGCCGCGCTAACTAACACTTCTTCCGCAAACGGCGTTAGTCCAAATGCTCCTTTAATGAAAAGAATGGCGCCCGAAATGACCCCGGTATCGAAGCCGAAAAGAAGCCCGGCCAGCGCCGCGGTCCCGGCAACAATTTGAACGAAACCCCGGGGTTGCTTTGCCCCGGGCACCTCGAGACTCTGCGTGATTGATTGCATAAGCTTATTGCCGATTTGAAACTGGTACGGGTGCTTCTGTCGCCGGCTTGGGGGCATTTTCTGGCGCCGGCGTCGCGTGGTGGCTGACGATAATTCGTGACCCGCGCTGTTCCGTCAGGTAGGTCCAAACCCACTGCACAAAAACACTCACCCGCAGGCTGCTCTGGGCCAAGAATTCCAGGTGGATTGCGGCCCACGCCATCCACGCTACAAAGCCGCTGATCGCCACCTTGCCCGACTCCAGAATGGCATACCCTTTGCCGACAACTGCCATGCTTCCCTTGTCAAAGTAACGAAATGGTCGCGGTGGCTGATCACCCGAGAGCCGGCGGTGAATTAGCTTTCCAGCATATCTACCTTGTTGCATCGCGACCTGCGCCACACCAGGAAGGGGCTTACCATCTTGATCAAGCGATGCGGTATCGCCGACCACGAAAATTTCAGGATGACCCGGCACAGTTAGATCTTCCTGAATCCGGACCCGTCCGGCATGATCCGTCTCGACCCCCAACCACTTCCCGGCCGGCGAAGGCGACACACCCGCTGTCCAGATCACGGTCTTACTGGCGATACGTTCACCAGCCACGATCACACCGTCCTCGTCAATCTCGTCTACACCTCGCTCCAACAGGATTTCGACCCCGAGACTTTTAAGCCTCTCGGTAGCTGCGTCGGACAATTTCTCGGAAAAGGAACCTAAAACGCGTTTCGATCGATCCACCAGCAAAACTCGCGCACTGGTTGGATCGATCCGCCGAAAGTCCGATCGCAAGCTGTTCCGGACCAGAGTGGCAATGGCAGCCGACATCTCAACTCCGGTGGGTCCGGCGCCAACTAACACGAAAGTTAATAAATCCTGGTGCCGGCTAGGATCCTCCTCAGCTTCGGCTTGCTCGAACGCGTTGAGGATCTTGTTCCGAACCGCAACCGCATCCGCCAGAGATTTCAGGCCCGGTGCATAACGTTCGAATTCGTCGTGCCCAAAATAGCTGTGCTGTGCGCCCGTAGCCAAAATGAGAGAATCATAGGAAATCGGTATTCCCTTCCTATCGACGTCAGTAACAAAAACCTGTCGAGCCTCCTTGTTCACCCCGGTAACCTCTCCCATCAGGACGGTTACATTGCTTTGGTCGCGTAGTATGTTTCGGATCGGAGATGCGATTTGCCCGGGACCAAGCACGGCCGTCGCGACCTGATACAGGAGCGGCTGAAACAGGTGATGGTTGGAACGATCAATCAAAATAACGCGCACCGGGGCGTTCCGAAGGGCCTTGGCAGCCGCTAAACCGCCAAATCCTCCGCCCACAATAACAACAGTGTGAACCTGCTCCGCCATATTGGTATAAGTAGAATCAAAAAGTGTTACTGGCTATTATACGAAGGTAGCGATCTCATTTTCGTCCTCGTACTCGTCGTCGTCCTCGTCCTCGATGGATTATTCCGGGGCGGACCGCTGTACTCGCTAAACCGATTGCTAGGTAGTTCATCGACTTGGGAAGAACCGCTTTTCGAGGACGAGGACGGCGATGAGTACGAGGACGATTTAGCTGATACAGCTACGCGTTGCCGCCCAGGACAAATGTCTCCATGGCGTAGGCAAAACCTTCCTCTTCGTTGGTGTGGCTAACAAAATGCGCTTCTGCTTGGACCGCCTCGCTGCCGTTACCCATGGAGATACTCATACCGCTCTTCTCGAACATGAGGACATCGTTAGGCGAATCGCCGATCGTGGCGATGCTGCTCGGTGGGATGAGATAAATAGCAGAGAGAAAATCGACCACACTCCCCTTGTTGGCCGCGGGATGAGTTACATCAAGATAATATGGCTGCGATCGAGCTGCAGAAACCTGGTGACCTAACTCTTCCTGAACGACTTTTTCACAGGCGGCTACCGCAGCGTGGTCATCACTCACGCCGACAATCTTGGCCGTCTGTCCAATGTATGCAGAATAATCCGCTGCTACTTCGGGCTGGAACCCGACGGTCCAGGCTTCGCGATCGACATGCGGTCCTTTTGGATCCTGCACATACCAAACGGTGTCAGTGTAAAGCCACGCGACTAAGCCGTGGCCTGTAATCAATTCAAGTGCCCGCGCAGCAGCATCTTTAGGCAGGTCGCGGGTCACAATCGGATCCAACCGAGGCGTGACATAGACGCCGCCGTTAAACCCTGCCACCACCGTCTTCAGGTTTAAATCTTTAATCACAGTTTGCATACCGCCAGGCGGCCGCCCGCTGGTAATCGCAAAACTGACTCCTGCATCCTTCAGCTTTGCCACCGCTGCTTTCGCTTTAGCGGTTAGCACCTTCTCCTGGGTTACTAGTGTCCCGTCGACGTCTGCCAGGACCAATCGGATCGGATCTTTGTTCGTGTATGGTTTCATTCTGTGAGTTCGCTGTTCACGGTATCACCGTTTCCGGTTCGCGGTTCCCAGCTCCGTAGGAGCGCAATCTTTATAGCAATCGCCGTCACAAAATCGCGATCAGCTCCGTGGGAGCGGCATCTAGGTTGGGGTTTCATCGGAGAGGACGACGCAAATCTCGATCGGGGTACACAGGTTCGCCAGCATTATATGTCGCTCCTACGGAGTCGGTCGCCATTGGGAACCGATTAACTATAAATATTTTGCTCCTAACGGAGCAGGGACTGCTAACTGTTAACTGATGCTAACACCTCTTTAGCCACGGCGACTACTTGGTCCGGGACAAACCCAAACTTTTTTTGCAACTCCTTTAGGGGAGCCGATGCCCCGAACGTGTGCATGCCAATGACGCGGCCTTTATCGCCGACGTAACGTTCCCATCCGAAAGTCGAGGCCTGCTCAATCGCCACTCGTGCTTTCACACTCGGCGGGAGGACGCTGCTGCGGTACTCGGCGGTCTGGCGCTCGAAAATATCCCAACACGGCATCGAGACGACTCGGGCCTTGATCCCTTCCTTAACTAACTGCTCGTAGGCATCCACGGCGAGGCTAACCTCACTGCCAGATGCAATTAATATTAGTTCCGGACTCCCTCCGGGCGCATCCGCTAAAACATACGCACCCTGAGCGACACCAGTTGCGGGCTCGTACTTGCCTCGGTCTAGAGTTGGTAAAGGCTGCCGTGATAGCGTCATGACCGTTGGCTGGTGGCGCAGCTGAACAATATAGCGGTAGGCTTCGACGACCTCATTGGCGTCACCCGGCCGGAACACTGCCAAGCCGGGAATAGCCCGTAAGGAGGCCAGATGTTCGACCGGTTGATGAGTCGGGCCATCCTCCCCATCACCCATAGCGTCATGGGTGAACACAAAAATGGTTGGCAACTCCATCAGTGCTGAGAGCCGCATGGCAGGCCTCGCGTAGTCACTAAAGATGAAAAACGTTGCGCCGAACGGACGGAGCTTTGACAGCGATAGCCCGTTAACCACCGCGCCCATGGCATGCTCCCGGATGCCAAAATGAAGATTCTTACCGCTCGGATTATCGATCTGAAAATCTCCAGCCCCTTCGAATTTCAACGTCGTCTTGTTAGACGGACCGAGATCAGCGGATCCGCCCAAAAACCAGGGTATATTTTGTGCCAGAACATTTAGCACTTTGCCGGAAGCTTCCCGGCCAGCGATACCCTTCGGATCAGCCGGAAAAACTGGCAGATTCTGGTCCCATCCCGCCGGCAACTCCCGGCGTTGCACGAGATCAATTTCCTTGGCTAGCTCGGGATTCTTGACCGCATAAGACGCGAACAGATCGGCCCATTGATGGCGTGCTTTCGCACCGCGGGCGCCGATGCCGGCGGCGAAATGTTCCCGGACTCCATCCGGCACCAAAAACTTCGCGTCTTCGGGCCATCCATAACTGCGCTTAGTCAGACGGACCTCATCATCACCCAGCGGCTCACCGTGCGCCTCCGCAGTGTCTTGCTTATGAGGGGACCCATAGCCAATGTGGCTGTCCAGGATGATAAAGGTTGGACGGTCCGATGTTCGCTTGAAGACCTGCAGAGCAGTCTCGATGCGCTCGATATCATTGGCGTCACCGACCCTGAGAACATTCCAACCATACCCCTGGAACCGGGCAGCGATATCCTCAGTGAAAGTAATCCGCGTGTTTCCCTCGATCGTGATGTGATTGTTATCGTAAATCCAGCAGACATTACCGAGACCAAGATGGCCAGCGAGCGAGGCTGCTTCCGACGAGACTCCTTCCATCATACAGCCATCCCCGCACACCGCGTAAATGCGATAGTCAAAAAGGTTGAAACCAGGCCGATTGTACCGGCTCGCCAGCCATTTCTGGGCAATGGCCATGCCGACACTAGTGGCAACACCTTGGCCAAGAGGGCCGCTGGTCGTCTCCACCCCTGACACCCAGTGATATTCCGGATGCCCAGGCGCCTTACTATCAAGCTGCCGGAACCGTTTGATATCTTCCAAGGTGACAGACGGTTGTCCCAGCCTTTCGTATTCTGCATTCACCGCTTTTGTACCGGTCAGGTGAAGCACGGACCAAAGAAGCATCGATGCGTGACCGTTCGACAGCACGAACCGGTCACGATTTGGCCAGATCGGATCTTCCGGATCAAATTGCATGACTCGGTTCCAAATGGTGTATACCAAGGGAGCAAGTGCCATCGGCGTGCCGGGATGCCCCGACTTAGCTTGCTGCACCGCGTCGATAGAAAGCGTGCGGATCGTGTTAATAGATAACTGGTCCAATTCTTGGTCAGTCATTAGTTGGCCTTTCGAGTTATTTTTTTGCTTGCGCCGATTCCAGCGCGGCGACTTTGCCCAGGCGTCGCAGGTGTCGCTCGGCTTTGCTGAATTCTGCGGCCAGAAATGTTTGCACGAGGTCCCAGGCGACTTCCGGACCTACCGTCCGGCCGCCCATACAAATGATGTTCATATGATCATCCTCTACTCCCTGCTTGGCCGAGAAATGATCGTGAATTAAAGCGGCACGCACACCCGCAATCTTGTTTGCACAGACCGACGCACCAACGCCGCTACCGCAGATGGCTATACCTCGATCGACCTTGCCCTCAGCAACTGCCTTCGCTAACGGGATGACAAAATCTGGATAGTCATCGTCTTGTTTTAGTGTATGAGCGCCTAAATCGAGGACCTCATGAGGCGTCTCCTTTAGACGCTTCGCAACCTCTTCCTTCAAATCAAAGCCACCGTGATCGGTAACAATTCCAATTCTCATATTTTTATCGATTCTCTTCGCGCTCGACTATCTGCGTAAATCTGCGTCCATCTGCGGTAGATTTCGTTAGGCTTCTCCTGCCGCTTCGCGATCGGCGAACACCAAAGCGCTCTCTTGATTGACGCGCCCGGCGGGAATCGTCGGATCTGCTTTGGTCAGGCGTTTTAACATTTCGACTTTGTCTTTCCCCGTCATCAACCAAAGGACTCGCCGGGCCCGATTCAGCACCGGATAAGTCAATGTCATCCGACGCCGTCCCTGATAAATTCCGGTAACGCCTACATCAGCATCGCTCACCTGCAGTACGGGATCGCCTGGGACCAACGACGCAGTGTGCCCGTCAGGTCCAAGCCCCAGATGAACCAGATCGAAAACCGGTGGAAGTCCGGCGATTTTTTCGAGTACCTTGGCGTATTCTTTGGCGCCGCCCTCCAGATCGTTCGATTCCACCGGCATCGCGTAGACTTGGTTTGGGGGTAAAGGCGCATTTTCCAGCAGGCTCTCCCGCAAATGGGTGAGGTTGCGGTCCGGGTCTCCAGCAGGAGCGACCCGTTCATCAATTTGAGCCAAGTGCACCTTGTCCCAGGGAACATCCTCTTTGGCTAAGGCTCTGAGCATGACCCAAGGAGTGTGACCACCGCTCACTGCAAACACAAAACGACCGCGCTCGGCAATCGCCGATCGGGCGTCACTGGCAATCAGTTTAGCTGCTTGCTCCGCCACTGTCTGGGCATCCGCGAATATTTCAATCTTCATAAGAATAATGTCGAGAATAGCCGCAAAAGATCACAAAGAGCGCAAAGATATGAACCGCAGATGCACGCAGATTTACCCAGATTTGGTTATGGGCTCCGATCATAGTGCCGTGTTCTAGAAACCACTCGGTCAGTAACGGCGGCGTTTCGCTCAATGGCAGCGGTCGAACCTAAAAGAAATAATCTGCATAATTTCACTTCCAAAAGCTTCGGACGGTGAGACCTGCGGTTCTCCTTATCTGCGTTCATCTGCGGTTCCCGTTTTACTTTCTTTGCGTTCTTTGTGCTCTTTTGCGGCTAGTCCTTTTGGTTAGAGGCTCAGTTTTCCATCACCGGATTCTGCCACCCACCTGGCGGTGTGACTCGCTCTACCTCGCCTGGTCCCCAGGAGTTAGGCTCATATTCGTAAACCGATGTTCCTGCCTTCAAGACCGGATCGACAATTCGCCAGGCCTCCTCTACATAGTCTTCCCGCGCAAACAGGGTAGCGTCTCCGGCCATGGCATCGCCCAGCACCCGTTCGTAGGCATCCATCTCGTCCGGACGCGGATGCCGGCTGACAACTAACTTGGTGGTTTCGCTGGCAGCTTCGTCTTCGACAGCGATTTTATTCATGCCGAATTCGGATTCTATCTCTGGGCTGATACGAAAACGATAGTAGTTAGACGCTAGTTTATACCCTTCATACACCGTCGGGGGTTGGCGAAGCCGAACTACGATCTCGGCACAGGTTACGGGCAGACATTTCCCGGCCCGTATATAAAACGGGACCCCTTTCCACCGCCAAGAATCGATCTCCAGTTGTACTGCGGCAAATGTTTCCACCTGCGAATCCGCAGCTACCCCTTTCTCTTTTTTGTACCCCTTGAACTGACCTCTGATTACGTTCTTTGGCTCCAACGGGGGTATGGCCTTGAGTACCTTCACTTTCTCGTCTCGGAGGGACTCGCTGTCAGTTCTCGGTGGTGCCTCCATAGCCAGGTTGGCCATGACCTGAAATAAGTGGTTCTGGATGACGTCGCGGATGGCGCCTGTCTGATCATAAAAAGCGCCTCGTCCCTGGACCCCGAAATTCTCAGCCATGGTGATCTGCACGCTTTCGACGTGGTTGCGATTCCAGAAAGGTTCCAGGAGCGCGTTGCCGAAACGGAAGAAAACCATATGGTGAACCGGGCTTTTCCCGAGATAGTGGTCAATCCGGAAGATCGACTTCTCGTTGAAAATGCTAAGCAAGGTCCGGTTCAGGTCTTGCGCTGAAGTCAGATCACGTCCAAAAGGCTTTTCGATTATTACCCGAGCCCCTTGGTCGCAGTTTGACTTGGCTAATTGTTCAACCACAAGACCGAATAGCACCGGCGGAATCGCCAAGTAATGCGCCGGACGCTGCGCCGAGCCCAATTCACGGCGCAACGCTTGAAAGGTCGCTGGGTCTTTATAGTCGCCATCAATATAGTGCAAAAGCCCAACTAGCTTCTGAAAGGCAGCCGAATCGAGCCCGCCGTGTTTCTCGATACTATCCTGGGCTCTGGCCTTTAGTTGGTCCAGACCCCAGCCGGCCTTCGCCACGCCGATCACGGGTACATTCAAGTGCCCGCGTTTCGCCATCGCGTGCAAAGCGGGAAAGATCTTCTTGTACGCCAGGTCACCCGTGGCGCCAAAAAATACCAATGCATCTGAGTGAGAGTCCATCATGGGAACCTCCTCACTTTGCGCTTTTTTCCAAGTGTCCACCGAACTCGAATCTCATCGCGGAAAGTAGTTTGTCTTGGAAATCTGCTTCACCACGAGAGCTGAACCGTTCGTAGAGCGACGTCGTTAGCACCGGTACAGGGACTCCCTCATCGATAGCGGCCTTGATTGTCCAGCGGCCCTCGCCCGAATCGGACACCCGACCGGCGAACTTCGCCAGAGCCGGATCTTTCAGCAAGGCGATTGCCGTCAGATCCAGGAGCCACGAAGCGATGACACTGCCTCTTCGCCATACCTCTGCAATGTCAGCGAGGTTGAGATCATATTGATAGTGTTCAGGATCGCGTAATGGGGTGGTTTCGGCGTCAATCGTATCCGTGTGCTTGCCGACGTTCGCGGCTCGCAAGACTCCGATGCCTTCTGCGTAGGCGGCCATAATTCCGTATTCGATCCCGTTGTGGACCATCTTGACGAAATGCCCGCCGCCGTTCGATCCACAGTGGAGGTAACCGAGCTCAGCCGTGCTATTCAGTTTTTCCCGGCCCGGCGTGCGCTCAATCTCGCCCCGCCCTGGCGCGAGGGTGGCGAGAATCGGATCCAGATGTTTCACCACTCCGGTTTCACCCCCAATCATCATGCAGTAACCGCGTTCCAGGCCCCAAACCCCGCCGCTGGTGCCGACATCGACATAGTGGATATTTTTGGCGGCCAATTCTTTCGCTCGTCGAATGTCATCGACGTAGTAGGAGTTGCCGCCGTCGATCACAATGTCATCTGGTTCAAGCAATGGCAGAAGCTCAGCGATGGTTTTGTCCACAATCGCTGCAGGCACCATTAACCAAATGGCTCGCGGCGCGCTGAGTTTTTTTACCAGATCGGCGAGGGAGGAGGCTCCAACCGCCCCCTCCCGGACCAGTTCCTCCACCGCTTTCGATGAGACATCGAACGCGGCGCATTGATGTCCCCCAACCAGAAGCCGCCGCACCATGTTTGCCCCCATCCTTCCAAGTCCAATCATTCCAAGTTGCATAATAAATTTCTAGGTTCTCACTACGAGCTTCGTACTCGTCCTCGTCGTCGTCCTCGTCCTCGATTCCGTTCGAACGGAGTGTTGGAGTAATGGAGTAACGGAGTATTGGAGTAGAAGGTTCTTCGAATTGATATTGTTATTAACTAGTCGCTTTTCAGTTTCCGATAACGCTGGATCAGAGTGTTAGTAGAACTGTCGTGCCGAAGCTCCGGTTCTGTCTTGGCTTCAAGCTCCGGGATAATGCGCTGGGCGAGCACCTTCCCGAGTTCCACGCCCCATTGATCAAACGAGTCGATGTTCCAGATCGCTCCCTGCGTGAACACACTGTGTTCATATAAGGCAACGAGCTTGCCCAGGGTCTGCGGGGTGAGCCGTTGAGTCAAAATCGTGTTTGATGGACGGTTCCCTTCAAAAACCCGATGCGGCGCCAGCCAATCCGGAGTCCCTTCCGTCTTCACTTGTTCAAAGGTCTTGCCAAACGCCAGGGCCTCGGTCTGAGCAAAGACGTTAGCCAACAGCATGTCGTGGTGCCGGCCTAGTGGATTCAGAGTCTCAATAAACGCGATGAAATCAGCCGGGATCAATCGGGTGCCCTGGTGAATCAACTGATAGAACGAATGCTGGCCGTTGGTTCCAGGTTCTCCCCAATAAATCGGTCCGGTAGAATAATCGACCTTGGTTCCAGCCAAGGTGACGTGCTTCCCGTTGCTCTCCATGGTTAGCTGCTGGAGGTACGCCGGGAATCGCTTCAAATACTGCTCGTAAGGCAAAATCGCGACCGTTTCGGAACCGAAGAAATCGTTGTACCACACCGACAGAAGTCCCAGCAAAGCGGGCAAGTTCCGCTCGAACGGCGCGGTCCGAAAATGCTCATCCATCTCATGGAAGCCGGCCAGCATAGCGCGGAAGTTCTCGTGACCGACCGCTAGCATGGTGGAAAGCCCGATGGCGGAGTCCATCGAATACCGGCCGCCAACCCAATCCCAGAACCCAAACATATTCGCGGTATCGATCCCAAACTCCGATACCTTTTCTGCGTTGGTAGACACGGCCACGAAATGTTTGGCCAC
>JAFAHI010000687.1 GCA_019237325.1 Verrucomicrobiota bacterium
CCCGTAGACTCTCCCGGCCAGCAATCACCTCTTCGGCAATCGCGTCGCCTGCCACGGTGATCTTCACTAGCCGCTGCAACGGTTCAAATTCGGTTACGTACATCGCTGCCCTCGCTTAGGACCGAATATACCAGTGCGCACAGAAGATCACAAAGGACACAAAGGCAAAAGCACACAAAGGAATTTTTATAGAAGCTAACGAAGGCTAAGACAAAATTGTACAACAAGGCCGCGAAGGCCACTAAGAGGGGATTTTCTGTTTCTGATCTTTGCGGCCTTCGGGCCTTGTTGTACAATTTCTGTCTCTGCTAGCTTCTGTTTGTGTCTTGGTCGATCGGCCTGCGCATTCCCGGTGGTCCTGGTGATGACAACGTTTCCTTTGTGATCCGCCTTCGCTTCGCTTCCTCCTTCGTCCCTGGTTCCCGAAACTATGGCGGACAAGATGGCGCGATAGGTCTTCTGTGCTAATTCCGCTCAGCGGTCGGCGGAGGTTCCTGGATTCTCGCTCCTAGCTCCTGGCTGTCATGGATGGCAGCGCTCCACGGTGCGTTCAAGGCGTCGCCAACCGCGTTCACGATGTTATCAAACGCGCTCTGATTTATTTTCGTGCTTATCGCCGCCCAGAAGGCTAAGGAGCTGAGAATGATGAGCACAGTCCTTGTTACCGGCGGATCCGGCTTTGTTGGCTGTCATTGTATCCTGCAACTTTTAGCCGCGGGTTATGAGGTGCGTACTACCGTGCGGAATTTGAAACGGGAAGCCGATGTACGCGCAATGCTGAAAACAGGCGGTACTGAACCGGGCGATCGATTGTCATTCTTTGCGGCCGACCTCGAGAAAGACGCCGGCTGGCCAGAGGCGGTCGCGGGGTGCGAATACGTTCTCCATGTGGCATCCCCTCTTCCACCGAACGAGCCCAAGCATGAAGATGAGTTGATCGTGCCTGCGCGCAAAGGCTCCTTAAGGGTACTGCGCGCCGCCCGCGATGCCGGGGTTAAACGCGTGGTGCTAACCTCGTCGTTCGCGGCTATCGGTTACGGTCACGAAGTCCAGAAAACGCCTTTTAATGAAAAGGACTGGACCAATCTTAATGCAGACCTGGTCGCCTATGTAAAATCAAAGGTATTGGCAGAGCGGGCAGCCTGGGATTTTATCGCAAAAGATGGCGATAAACTTGAGCTATCGGTCATAAATCCCGTGGCCGTATTCGGCCCGGTTCTCGGCCCTGATTATTCGGCTTCGATCCTGTTAGTTCAGCGGCTTATGGACCGAGCAATGCCCGGCTGTCCGCGCCTCTGTTTTGGGTTAGTCGATGTGCGGGATGTAGCCGATTTACATATTCGGGCGATGACCAATCCGGCCGCCAATGGCGAACGTTTCCTCGCTGTCGCCGGCGATTTCATGTGGATGGCAGATATCGCCAAAGTTTTGAAAGACCGTCTGGGTCAGTCTGCGAAACGAGTGCCGACCGGACAATTACCTAACTGGATGGTGCGGCTCGCGGCCTTTCGGGATCCAGCGATTCGGTTGATCCTGCCGGACCTCGGGAAATACAAGAATGGTACGAACGAGAAAGCTAAGCGCGTGCTTGGCTGGGCGCCGCGTTCTAATGAAGAAGCCGTTCTCGCCACGGCAGAGAGTTTGATGCGGCTTGGGTTGCTCAAAGCGTGACGGCGTATCGGCGTCTGGGGCGAAGGGGCGCGGGTTGCCGCGAAGCGACAATAGATATTGGCCCAGGGGTTTAGCTCTATCCCAAAAGGGATTAAAGGACTCAGCCTGTGGGCTACTATCTTTGACCGCTTCGCGGTCGGTTCCTATGGACCACGTGCGTTTTTCCATTGCGCTTGAAGCTGACCACGCTCAGGGTCCAGGCATGAGCCAAAGCATCCGAAACCGGATTCCGGGGACGATCAGGGAAATCACGTCAGATCCAGTACTGAGTGAAGTTGTCCTAGACACCACGATTGGACCTGTTGCTGCAGTTATCACGACGCGGTCGCTGAAAGAGTTGGGATTGAAGGTAGGTGATTCGGTCTATGGGTTGGTAAAAGCGACCAACGTCTCGATCGAAAAAGACTAGCAAAAACAGTGGTGGGCCGCCGATGGCCTGGGCTTCTAGCCATGAAGGGATTCTTTCTAGCTCTGTGTTGGCTCTCGTTAGCGGCATCCGCCGCTCAGGCCGAAAAAGTCACGATTGCTGCGGCGGCGGATTTGAAGTTCGCCATGGATGAGCTCGTCAGTGACTTCAAGAAGGCTAATCCGGACGCGCAGGTCGATGTGGTTTATGGATCGTCTGGTAACTTCTTCAGCCAGATCAAGCAAGGAGCACCATACGATCTATTCTTCTCAGCCGACATCTTGTATCCGCAGCAACTGGTGACCGCCGGTTTGGCTGCTTCGGAGGCGAAGCCCTACGGGTACGGAAGGATTGTTCTCTGGAGTGGCAGCATGGACGCCTCGCGGATGACGTTGGAGAGCCTCACTGATCCAAAGATTACGCGAATTGCCATTGCTAATCCCCAGCACGCACCCTACGGAAAACGGGCGGTGGAAGCACTGCAGTCAGCCGGGTTGTGGGATAAGATCCAACCCAAGCTAGTCTTTGGTGAAAACATTGCCCAGACCGCGCAGTTCGTGCAAAGCGGCAACGCGCAAGTCGGCATCATCGCTCTATCTTTGGCGGTTAATCCAGAGCTTGCGAGTAAAGGCGGCTATTGGTTAGTCCCGGAGAAGCTGCATCAGCCGCTCGAACAAGCCTTTGTCATTACCAAGCGGGCCGAAAACAATGCGTTAGCCCGACGCTTCGCGGATTTTATGGGTAGCAAACCCGCCCGCACCGTGATGATCAAATATGGTTTTGTGTTGCCCGGCGAATCCTCGGGCAACCAAGGGGGGAACCAGTCCCAATGAGCACGCGTTAGATAAGCGTGACATGTTGCTGAGCGACAGCGATCTACTCGCACTCTGGCTGAGCTTACGGCTCGCCGGAACTGTGACCCTCGTTCTGCTTCTCGTGGGTACCCCGATCGCCTGGTGGTTGGCGCGCACGCGCGGATGGTGGAAAGGGCCAATCGGAGCGGTCGTAGCCCTACCCCTCGTCTTGCCACCATCGGTACTGGGTTTCTATTTGCTGGTGGCAATGGGACCTAACGGCCCGATCGGACGTTTTACCCAGACACTCGGTTTGGGACTGTTGCCTTTTACCTTTTGGGGGTTAGTAGCGGCCTCAGTCTTCTATTCCCTACCCTTTATGGTGCAGCCGTTGCAAACCGCGTTCGAAGCGATTGGGGACCGCCCATTGGAGGTGGCGGCGACACTGCGGGCTTCGCCATTTGATGCCTTCCTTACGGTGGCGGCGCCCTTAGCGTTACCTGGTTTCGTGACCGCTTCTATCCTGACCTTCGCCCATACCATGGGCGAATTCGGTGTGGTGCTGCTGATTGGCGGCAACTTGGAAGGCATCACTCGCGTGGCATCGGTCAAGATTTATGACCATGTCGAAGCGCTGGAGTACAGTGAGGCGCATCGTTTAGCCGCTGTGATGCTGATATTCTCATTTCTGGTCTTGCTGGCTGTGTATGCCTGGCGTCCCAATCCGAAGAAAGGGACGTAAAGCACAGAAGATAGCCAAGACAGAGTGATTCACAGCAAGAACACGAAGGCCACAGAGACAGAAAATCCTTACAGAAGGCAACGAAGGTAACGAAGGAGAGAGGTCAGAAAGCCGGTGGAAAACATTCATGCGTGTCTCCGTCTTGAGTGGCCAGGGTTCTGTCTTGATGTCGATCTACACTTGCCGCTGAGAGGCGTGACGGCTCTCTTCGGACCTTCTGGCTCCGGCAAGACGACCCTCCTGCGCTGCATCGCCGGCTTGGAGCGCGCACCCCAGGGTCGGGTGACCGTGGGCGGTGAGATCTGGCAGGATGCGCATCATTGGGTACCAACCCACAAACGACCACTTGGCTACGTTTTCCAGGAGGCAAGCCTGTTCACGCATCTTACCGTCCTGGGTAATCTGAATTACGGCTTACGACGAATTTCGACGGCTGCGCGGATAAGTGTCGAACATTCCATCGAACTGCTCGGTATCAGTCGTCTGCTCAATCGCAAGCCGGACCGGCTTTCCGGCGGGGAACGGCAACGAGTTGCGATCGCGCGGGCATTAGCCGTCAATCCGCGCCTATTGTTGATGGACGAGCCGCTAGCCGCGCTCGACCTGAAGCGCAAACAGGAAATCCTCCCCTACTTGGATCGCTTGCACGATGAGCTAAAAATCCCGGTGCTCTACGTCAGCCATGCGCCGGACGAGGTCGCGCGGCTGGCAGACCACCTCGTGGTGATGGAGACAGGCCGAGTACTAATCGACGGACCGCTGGCGGAAACGCTCGCGCGCCTCGATCTTCCAATTCATCTCGGCGAAGATATCGGCACTATCATCGAAACGACAGTTAGTGCAGTCGACAAAGAGTGGCACCTGATGCGCGTTGATTTTCCAGGAGGCCATCTGTGGGCGCGAGATAGCGGCGTATCGGTCGGCCACAAGGTGCGGGTGAGGGTGCTGGCACGAGACGTCAGTCTAGCCGATCACTTAGGGCACAGCAGTATCCAGAACGTCCTGAGCGGGATCGTCGATGCCATCGGCGACGACGAGCATCCCGGCCTGGCGCTGGTTCGCGTCAAGGTCGGAGTGGCCATGCTCGTCGCCCGGCTGACCAAACGAGCCGCCTTTTCGCTAGAGCTGCGGGTGGGGAAGGAAGTGTGGGTACAGGTTAAATCGGTTGCGCTTTTGGAGTGAACCCAGGGCATCGCGCTTATGGGAACGGAATACCTGGATGCACTTTCAGGAATTGCATTCGTGCGAGCTAACAGAGCCGAATGCAACATCCGTTGTGGGTGATGGCCCGCTTCTAAACTTTCCAACACCGAACCATCGCACGCACCACCCATCGGCCTCGCAAGCGAGGCAGCGCTCCACGAATCACCTCTCACTTCTCACCTTATTCCCCTGGCGGCGGGTAGGCGGGGATCAACGGAGGTGGTGATGCAAGCGGTTTGGGGTGTTCCTGGATCTCTTTCATCAGGTAGTTGATCCCGGCTTCCAACTGGGCGTCATGACCGGCTAACAAATCACCGGGGAGATCTTCTACCTCGATGTCGGGAACTACCCCATGGTTCTCGATGACCCATTCGGAATCGAGATTGTAAATGCTGAACTCAGGGATGGTGATATAACCGCCGTCAAGTAACGGCCAATACCCTCGGATACCGCGTACACCTCCCCATGTCCGTTTACCGATCAATGGGCCCAGACCATATTTCCTGAAATAATAAGGAAAAATATCTCCATCCGAAGCGGAATACTGATTCATGAGCGCCACTTTGTAACCGTTCTGCACTTGGGATGGCCAAGTCTCGGTGTCTCGTTGACGGTTCGTTCCCATCCCGATCAAG
>JAFAHI010000109.1 GCA_019237325.1 Verrucomicrobiota bacterium
TCGAATCGTTCATGAGTGTTGCAATTTGACGATCTGATTATAGCGCTCCACTTGCGATGTAGTTGGCGGCAGAGAATTAATTAGATTTTCCAGGCGAGCCTGTTTCACCTGGCTGGTTGATCCTTTTTGTTTCCAAATTTGCAGACAGACTGTGCAGAGATCTACGGTGGGAAGCGTGCGTCGCAACAAGTTAGTGAAGATCTCATTTCCGCCGGCCCCTCGCACAGCGGGCTCAGAGTCTGCCCGCACCCGGCGCACAGGTCTCAGGCTGTAACGGCTTGCCCATAAATAGAGCACTGCCAGGCCAAGGACGACAACAAATGCGCCATCCAAACCGTAGCGCCGGGCTAACCCCATAACGCCGGGATGGTCAACGATACCGAAGTGGGTCTCGTCGAAAATGACTGTCGAATGTTCGGGAAATAGCCAACTAACTAGCGCCGCGTTCCGGTGAGCCGCTAGCGCGATATTGGAGAGCGGATAAGAGTCGGCTAACAGTATCAGTTTGCCGGCCCCAAATCTTCGTTGAAGCACCACTGGGAGATCCCGAGCTTTGGCCAAAACGTCCCAGTCGCTTTTTGTTGGCTGAATATACAAATGTCCTGCCCAGCTGGATAGGCCCGCGAATAGATTTGACTGCAGTTCTGTTGCTAAGTTTAGCTTTGACCAGAATATCCGAACTCCCCAGCTCTTGATTTTGTCGACTTCACCGCGAAGCCATTTACTTTCTGGTGGTACGGGATCTTTTCGGTTTTTCTCTTCGTTGGAATCGAATTGTCGAGAGCTAAACGCAACCAGCAGAGTTCCCCCGTTTGTCATCCAGTCGTTTAAAAGTTTGGTCTCCTCAGCCGGCGCCCCGCTAGGTAGAAGGCCCGCCATAACTAAAATCTTCCCGTTCCCAGATGGCACTTCCCTCAGCGGCTGTACGGATCGTTCGACATGAATCGATGGGAGCCGGGACAATGTCTCGAATAAGATCCGATAACCTTTTGGATCGGCTCGGAAGCTCGAATACTCGGGATAAACTCCGTTCACCTCGGCTCGGACCTTAAACATTTGGACCCCGATGACTACGAAAAGAGCCGCCATGAGGCCGATCAAGATGAAGGCGATCAAGCGATCGTTGCGCATAGGGACTCAGGACGTGAGAAGTGAAAGGTGAAAGATGAGAGGCTGCCACGCGGAGTGGTGGAGTGATCGGGTAGTGGAGTGATGAGCTTGGTCTTGGTGGGTAGTAGCCGGTCTTTGTCCCGGAGGGACTGAATGAGGGTAGCTAGGCAATTTATTGCCTGGTACCGGTTCCGAAAAAGGCCCGTCCCTTCGGGACCAAGAGCGGTCCGATCCCCGAATCACCGCGCGCGGGGAAGTGGGTGTACTCGCTTCTATCCTTCTTATATTCCTACACATGCTGCGCTCGATTTGCTCCCTTCAATCCCGACCGTTCTTTCGCAAGCAGGCATGCTTCAGGCGTTGGTAAAGCCTGTCCGACTGCTCGAACTCGGCGATGCTAACCGGGTGGGCGCCGTACCAACAGCGCTCGAATAATTTGCGGTCAGTAGAAAATATTTCTTCGAGATCGGGTGCGACATTGGGTTTCCGTCTCAACTCGCGCTCATAGTCAAAATTCGATTTTGATTTTTTAATCAAAACCATGCCCTGAGCGCCAAGCAGCGAAAGCGCCGCTAAGAACAAGGCTCGCAGCGCTTGGCGCAGGTCGCCCTCGTCGACTTTTTCCCGGGCTAACCGCAGCCACTCGTCGTCCGGAAGCTGATCTGCCGTTGTATCCTCACTCTCCAGATCCGGGATTGGAGCTCCAACAGGAACTGCGGGTGGTACAATGGCGCGTCGCCGGGAGATTATCTTAACCAGGATCAAGGTTAAAACCGTTGCCGCCCCAACGATGGTCACCCAGGATAAAATCTGGGCCAATGCACTCATCCCATCGGTTCCGCCGGTCGGAGTGCCGGAAACGTGTGGGAATAAAGACGCAAGCCATCTACTAATTGCCCGCCCAAAGCGGCCGAGAGCCCGGCCAACACTGCTAAGAAGATCCCTGAGCCAATCCCTGAACTGTTCTAACCATCCAGGCGGTGCCTCGACTTTGCTGGGGTTTCGCCAAGCGTACTCCGGCGCCGTCAACACGCGGTCGAGTTGTTGATTGACTTCCTCGGTAGGGAGCCGAGCGCCGTTCGGCGTGGCACTCGCCAACGGCATTGAATGTAGTTCCTCTTCCGAGCGGTCTACGGAAATCGCGTAGTTCCGGCTTGGGGCCAGAAAGAACAGAATCAGAATAGCCGCAAAAGATCGCAGAGATCGCAAAGAAATTAGGGGCCATTTAGGGTTCATGTGGACTTAAGCCTCTTATGCGCTTAGAGCAGTTTTTTTTGCGTTCTTTTGCGGCTATTAATTCTTGCCTGCCTCGATCGCATAACCCAACTCAGCGAGACGGTATACAAGATCTTTACCCGAAGTTTCACACTCAATCCGCCGAAGCCGGATCACGTAAAAAGATTTTAGTAAAAGGTCGATGATGAAGTAGGAAACGAACCCCGTTCCTAATAGAAAAGGGACGGAGACTAGCCATTGGAAATTGTGAGTTAGCAGGGTTTCGACGCCGAAGAGCGTTTTGCATAAGAACGGCAAGGTGGCGAGCGTCGAATAAACGCAGGCAAACATCACGATGTGGAAGGTGAAAATGATCCCGTTTAGAATCAGTCCCGAGCCGATCTTGCTCGTAGAAAGCTTGATACAACGCATGAAATCTCCCCGGTTGCCGGTAATGACGATGCTAGTGTTCTGAAAAAACGCGTCTACGAACGGAGAAGGTACCAAGGCGATGAATGCCATGGGTTTGATTAAAATACCCCAAGGCTGAATTGCGCATTGAGCGGACCAAAGCCGCAGCAATTCTAATGGGCGGCGACGAGAAACTGGTTCTCCGGAGTAGGATGCGAGTAAACGCTGACAGGCCAACGCCTGGAACCCCTTCATCCAACAGTAACCGAGGGCCAGACGAATCACTGAGTTGCTCAAGTGTTCCGCCAGGTACCGGTGATAGGACGCATCTGCTAGAAGCTGGAAAAACAAAAGCGCGAACGGAGTAACGCCTAGTATGTAGTAGGCGTACATGATAGCGGAAGTTCTGCGCAGCAAATGAATCGCTTCCTCTAGCAGATCTATCATTCTGAGTGAGAGGTGAGACGTGATTAGTGAGAGGGGGCGGACTAGTGATCAGTGATTGGTGATTGGTGATTGGGGATGCGCCAATTTGTCGTCTGTCATTTGTCATTCATCATTCATTGGCTATCGGCTATATGTTTCATCAGAACCATGTGCCGTTATATAGGTTAACCGGGATCAACAGCAGGATGCGTTCGATCACGTAGAGCGACAGGTAGGCGGCGGCGAATCCCAGCAGAAGCCGCAGTGGGCTTAGCCAGTCAAAGTCCATCGATCTGCGGCTTGTCCCGGCTTCGATTGATTTCTGAAGACAGGCTGCACAGAGGAACCGGGTATCATGTTCGACTACACACTCGCGACAGTAATATTGATGGCAACTCGGGCACCTGGCGGCTGCCTCTCGGTCTGGATGCACTAAACAACGGCGAGCTGCCAGTTTCATACTGCCGCCTCGTTAGTGTTAGGTTGCTGGGCCTGCTGAGTTTGCTGAGCCTGCACGATGATCGGAACGACCGTCTGCTGAAATTTTATCAGCTGGTTTTCTCGTTCTACGGGGCGTAGCCGGCGAATCTGAGCAGCAGTTTGGATGTTAACAACGTAAGTGCGACCGGCAATCAGGTTTAACAGAAGCAAGCCGCCAAAAACCAGGCAGAATAAGGCACCGACAATATAACACCAGGTCTGGTGACCGAGATACCAGAACAGACTGCAAAACAGGAGAAACCCCCAGACGACTGAGAGCCAAATCCAGCGATTGCTCTTGGAAAAGGAGATCGCCTCAATATCGGAAAAGTAAAAACGCCGATATTTTTCAAAGAGGATAATTTGCTTGGCATGAAGCAAATGATCTCCACCGAGGTAGATCTCGCTGCGCGAACCGGGCAACAGGCGTGAGATCCAACCGGTGGTTGCGATTTTTTTGTACGGAATCGGTCGCGTTGCGGTCTCGCGTCCGCGGGAGATGGCGGGATCACTCATAAACCGAAGTCAGTAGGATGGCTTTGAATTAGCCAGACAACCAGCCAGACCAGTGCGATCCAACCTACGCCCTCTATCAATGACAAACCGGCCGCTAAAACAAATCGATACTTCGACCGTGGTACCAATGGGCGCTGTCGTCGCCACCCGATGATAACGATGGCTAAAGCGAAAGCGCTGAAAATTAGTCCGAAATAAATATACACGAAACAAAGGACCGGGACGACCAGCAACAACAGGGCGATATTATCGAAAAGGATGGTTTGATCCTGGAACAACGGTTCTGACGCTTGGCGGTGTTTTCTGTAAATGCAATCCGGGCAAAGTTTTTGGGTTCCGAAAGCCAGCGTGCACAGCGAACAAAGAAATCGGCCGCACGAAGCACAAAGATTTTCTGCCCGGGAATTACGGTGAAAAAAGCAACCCGCCTCGGTCTCGTTACGCTGCGCCGGACGCGCGGAAGAGGTCGCTCTGGCTATTGCCGGGAAAACCAGCGTACGAGTCGGCGCCTGACAGTTTGGGCAGGCAGTAAAATCTGGCAGGTTCCACTGCGAGGTGGCTAACAGGCGATGGCAAATGGGACAAAAAGCGCCGGCGCTCATGACTCAGTGTCCTGTCCCATAAATAGCGTGGCTTTCGCCGTCGGTCAGTTGGCTGTTTTTCAAGGCGCGAGCGACGAGCATATCTAGATTGATACGTAAGGATCCGCCTAGGCGGAGGAAAAACAGCCAACTGGCCACGTCCCGGAGGGTTGCGCTGAAAATGGGCCGGCGGCTGCGTTGCTCGTCGGTCACGTATCGATCTAGATATGCTCCGCTCCTCGCGCCTTGCCGGCGGCCCATTTTGATCGCAACGA
>JAFAHI010000128.1 GCA_019237325.1 Verrucomicrobiota bacterium
ACGGCGATACGGCGATACGGCGATACGGCGATACGGCGATACGGCGATACGGCGATACGGCGATACGGCGATACGGCGATACGGCGATGCGGCGATGCGGCGATGCGGCGATGCGGCGATGCGGCGATTGACGTAGACGATGGCGGGGCATCTGCGTCATAAACCCGTGTTATGAAATCACTCCGCCATTTCCGGGAACTTAACGTTTACCAAGAGGCTATGTCGCAGGTAATGCGAATTACTGAAATGACGAGATCCTTTCCGACTGAGGAGCGCTTTGCCTTAACAGATCAGATCCGAAGATCAAGCCGATCAATTTGCGCGAACTTAGCCGAGGCCTGGAGAAAGAGACGGTATGAAGCAGCATTTGTTTCCAAACTGAACGATGCGGAAACGGAGGCGGCTGAAACGCAGGTGCACCTAGAGATCGCGTTCCGACACGATTATATCGACGAATACAGCTTTGAACAGCAAGACGACGTTTGCGACAAGATCATGGCTCAAATCGTCAAGATGATCGATCAGTCAGATCGCTGGATCATCAAACCGAGTACACGCACAAGGCGCGCAAGCCGGTAGCGCTATATCGCACTATCGCCGCGTCGCCGTATCGCCGTATCGCCGCGTCGCTCCATTGCTCGCGCGTTGCGCTCGAACCGCTCTATAAATCGCTTCGCAGGTCGCGGGTGACGCTAGCTCAACCAGGTCTCTGCCATTCCCAAAAGCGGCTACGGCGTCTCGGATTGCTTCTCGCACGGAAATCGCCAGCATTAGAGGCGGTTCACCGACCGCTTTAGATCCGTAGATATTATTCGGTTGAGCGGCATTAGATAAAAACTCTACACGTAAATCGGTGGGAACGTCACCAATAGCCGGGATCTTGTAGGTATCCGGCGAGTGGGTCAGCAGTTTGCCTTTTGCATCCCAAACAAGTTCTTCCATCGTTAGCCAGCCCATGCCCTGAATAAAACCTCCTTCGATCTGACCCCGATTCACTGCGGCATTAATCGATTCGCCCACATCGTGCAGGATATCGACTCGCAATAGCTGCATCATTCCGGTATGGCCGTCTATCTCGACTTCTGTCACAGCGGCTCCGACTGCAAAGTAGTGAAACGGTTTCCCGCGGCCAGCGCCTCGATTATAGTGAATTCCGGGAGTTCGATAGAATCCGGTGGCAGACAAACTAATGCGCTGGCTATAGGCGGCGCCGACAACTTCCGAAAAAGAGAGCCGGTTTTCAGGCGCACCCTTGGGAAAAACAAAGTTACACTTGAATTCGACGGCATCGGCCTCAACTGGGGAGCCATATTTTTGGGTTAGCGATTCTGCCGCCACCTGGGCCAAACGCCTGGTTAGTGCGTGGCAAGCGTTTCTTACGGCAGCTCCGTTTAGATCGGTTCCAGAACTAGCCGCGGTTGCTGATGTATTCGGCACTTTGTCAGTTCGAGTCGGCATGACTCGGATGCGATCGGAGGTCAGGCCTAGTTCGGAGGCGGCGATCGTTTGGATATTGGTATGTATGCCCTGGCCCATTTCCGTTCCGCCGTGGTTTACCTGGATAGTTCCATCTTGGTAGATCAAGACGAATGCGCCCGCCTGGTTGAAATGGGTTGCGGTGAAAGAGATGCCGAATTTAACCGGGGTTATCGCTAGGCCGCGTTTACAGGTTGAATGCCGCGAGTTCCAAGCGGCGATTTGTGTTCGCCGCGGTTGGAAGTTGCTGGACTCTAGGAGCTGCTCCCAGATTGTCTCTATCCGGTTATCCTCTATTTCTTGTCCGTAAGGTGTTGTGTTCGTCTCTCCTCGCCCATGGTACAGATTCCGTTGCCGCACGAGTTCCGGGGAAATTCTTAGCGACCGGGCTACGCGGTCCATAATCTCTTCCATAACCAACATTCCCTGTGGCCCACCAAACCCGCGAAAGGCGGTATTGGAAGACACATTGGTACGGGCAACTCGACCTGAAAACTCAACGTTAGGAAAATAGTAAGCGTTATCCAGATGGAATAGTGCCCGGTCCGTGACAGCAGTTGAGAGATCCAGCGACCAACCGCCATCCGAAACTAATTCGGCCCGTACGGCCGCGACCTTTCCGTCCGGCTCATAACCAACATCGAAACAAGCGTAGAACGGATGCCGTTTGCCGGTGATCATCATATCCTGGTCGCGGTTCCATCGGACGCGCACTGATTTCCCTGTATGCCTTGCTGCCAGAGCGGCGAGACACGCGTTGATGGCAGCTTGAGTCTCTTTCCCGCCGAAACCGCCGCCCATTCTCGGCGATTCAATCACTACCTGGTGCGCCTTGACGCCGAGGACGTGGGAGACCAAGTGCTGAACCTCCGAGGGATGTTGCGTCGATGAAGTGACCTGCATCGATGCGTCCTCCCCGGGAAAAGCGATGGCGGCCTGAGTCTCAAGATAGAAATGGTCCTGACCGCCCAGCCAAAAGTTGCCCCGCAAGCGGTGCGAGGCTGTCTTTAGCGCCCGATCAACATCGCCTCGACGAATAAAGTTCGGGTCTGTGTGAAATGAATTTGCTGCTATTGCGTCCTCAATGCTTAAAATTGGGCGCAAATCCTCGTACTCTATCTCGATCGTGTTTGCCGCAGCACGGCAGGCGGCTTCGGTCTCCCCTACTACCAGGCCGATCACCTGACCATGGTAGAGAACCTGGTCACGCGCGAGCAATGGTTCATCATGTCTGACACTTCCTATTTCGTTAGCGCCGGGGATATCATCAGCGAAAAGGACCGCTTTCACTCCGGGTACCTCGGCCGGAAGACGCCGGACCCGGAATCGGGCGTGCGCCCGCTCTGAGCACATCGGCCACACTTCCAATCGGTCTGCGGATTGAACCGAATCGTCGGTGTAATAAGCCGAACCGGAAACATGCTTGTGCGCGCTTTCATGAGCTGGATGCGGGTTTGTTAGCTCGGGAACCACGGGCAACGGAGCGGCGGAATCCGCCTCCGCTTCGCTACGGCGCGACAGATCCGCCTCCGCTTCGCTACGGCGCGACAGGTCCGCCTCTCCCGCGGGCGCGGGACTATGGCACGACGGGTCCGCCTGACCGGATTGTGTGTCGTCAAAGAACTTCTCCCAAAGCTCTACTATCAGGGCCGTGCGATACTCGGCACTTCCGCGCACATCTGAAATTGGGGTAAATCGCTTGGCCAAGACCTCAGCGGCTCCCGCAACGGTATCACGGTTCCACTCTTTACCGACCAAGTCGGCTTCAACGTCACTTGTTCGGACCGGAGTCGGGGCCACGCCTCCATAAACAACGCGGGCAAGACGAATTTTCCCTGAAATGTCCAATTGAATCCGAAAACAGCCTGCGACGGTGCTAATATCCATTTCTCGCCGGCGAGACACCTTATAAAACCGAGTAACGTCCTGGGCGAGACTAGCTTGAGCTCGTGCGCGTGGAATTAGGATCTCGCGGATAATTTCCCCAGTTTGCAGCTGGGTTTTTCTGTAACCGACAAAGAATTCGTCCAACGGTACGACTCTAGCTCCCTTCGCGGACGCAAGGACTAAGCTTGCGTCGAGGCCTAATAACACCGGGGCGGAATCACCGATCGGAGACGCCGTGGCTAAATTCCCGCCGAGCGTCGCCCGGTTACGGATCTGACGAGAACCGAACCAACGCAACATCGAGGCCAATACTGGAAACTCTTTTCCTAACGCGTCCCAGACCTGGGTCAAAGTCACCGCTGCGCCAACTCGCCAGTGGGTATCGTTCGGCTCCAGGACCGCGAGTTCAGCGATACCTTCTAAAGAAATAAGAGTTGGAAATGATTGGAATAGTTTGGTGATCTTGAGTCCCAGTTCAGTGGCGCCCGCAACTAACTGGGCGTCCGGATAAACCGCTAACAGCTCAAACAACTCGGTCAGGGCCACCGGTCGGAAGAAGTTTTCGGAGGCCGTGCGATAACCAATCGGAGCTAAGCTGGTTTCACCGCCAGCATGTCCCGCCGGGTTGATCTCAGTATCAGTCGGGCGCCGCTTGGCCAGAGCTTCGAACGCCGCTTCTCGAATCGGACGATATCCGGTGCAACGACACAGATTACCACAAAGCTGATCGTCCAACTGCCAAGCCTCGTTCAAATCGGTACGATGGTAGGCCTCATACAACGACATGATAAAACCCGGTGTACAGTAACCGCATTGAGAACCGTGTCGGCTGACCATTGCTTGCTGGATCGGATGAAGTTGGGTGGCAGTGGCGACACCTTCGACCGAAACAATTTTGCGCCCGGCGATTAGCGGTAACGGGACCAAACAACTGTTAATCGCGCGATGTTGATTGTGGCCTGAAGCGTCCCTATCAACCAAGACGACTGTACAAGCGCCGCAGTCGCCTTCTGCGCATCCTTCTTTTGAACCGATTAAACCTCTGCGCCTGAGATATTGGAGCAGCGTAATATTAGTGGAGCAGTCCTTAACGAATTCCTGTTTCCCATTGAGTTCGAAAGTAAATCCCTCTTTAAGGTCACTAACCCGCTGCACAGAAAATACATAGAAGCCGGCCCAGCGCGGTGCAAATGAAATACGAAGCTGGGACGCAAGAAAGAGCAGTGGCGTACAGGATAGTGCACGCGTTTGGCGTTTGGCGTTCGGCGTTCGGCGTTCGGCGTTCGGCGCGTCGCCGATGGGAGTGGAGCCAAACGAGCGCTTTGGGTTTCGCCCCTTTCGGCAAATGCGCGGACGTTAAACGCCAAACTGTGAACGCCGAACGCCAAACGCCAAAGTTAGGTACGTTTACTGCTGGAAGCCGCAGAGCGAAAACGTTATGAGACGTCCGAAATCATGAAGAATCTACGCTTGCATCTGCTTCCGATCGCTTTGGGGTTGCTCCTTAGCGGATGCGGTGCCCCTTCAGGCCAGCACACTGAGATCTCATATGAAGAGGCGCTGGCAAAAGTGCACCAGAAAATCCCGGCGGAGACCTATTTTACCAATGATTTCTTGAAGCAAGCGACAACCGCGAAACCTACAGTCCCAGGTTCGCCGGATCATGTGCGGATTGGTATGCCCTGGATTCTCAACGACGAATCGGCTCTTTGGTACATTGCGGTGGAGAAGGGTTTCTTTCGGGATATGGGCATCGACGCGGAATTGGTACCGGGCGGCCCGAGGAAAGATCCGCTGGCTCTTATGGTAGGCGGCTCCTTGGACATCGCGGTGACTCCAGGTGGAAGCTTTGTGGTTTCGCTAGTTGCCAGTCCAACCGGCGCGAAGGTCACCGCGATTTGTGCCCTATTGAAGGATAGTCAGTATTCCTGGATTACTCTCGATCGTAGCGTAGCCAACGGCCAAGTCTCTCACAAAGAACTCAAGCCGGAAGATCTGGCCGGCAAGAAAATCGGCGTCCAGTCGGACGGTCAGCGTTACGTGGATTTCGTCACTCAAAAGTTCAAGCTACCAGCGGATCAGCTTAAGATTTCGCAAGTTGGCTTTTCGATTGATCCACTCGTTTCAGGAGCAGTCGATTTCTATGCAGGCTGGTTCCAAAATCAGCCGCGATTCCTCGAACGGCAAGGTTATAAGAATTGGGTGGCGCTGCGATTCAGAGACTTGGGTTGGACAGAAGAAGGCGATGTGAGCGTCGTGATGAAGAGTCTAGCCGACAAAAATCCCGGTTTGGTAACCCGGTACGTTTACGCCTTAACTCAGTCTATACAGATTTATTTGAACCAGCCGGAGGAAGCCGCCGATATCACTCTTAAATATAGTAAGGACGCAACCTTGACCCGGGAGATGGTCTTGCGCCGATTTGAGCTAGAAAAAGACTTGGTTATCGGTCACGACGGACAACCACCGCTTTGGATGTCCGGTGAGGGCTGGAACAATTTAGCGGCGTTGCTAACCCAATATGGTGGCATTAGCCTGGATTGAACAAAAATGCTTAGACATTTTTGTTCAATTCAAGCTATGGCCGCAACCGTCCGGCTTAGCCGGACGGTTGCGGCGTTGAAAATGAGAGGAATTTTCCGATTAGACTAATGCGCGCGTTGTCTACCACCGGGGTTGAGGCGCCGGAACTGAATGTCAGTTCTACGCCTGCCGTTAAAGCTTCATCGGTTAGTAAAAGTTTCGCAGGTAGCTTGGTAATCGAAGGCATAAACCTAACGGTCGAACAGGGCGAGTTTATTGCTCTGATCGGTGCATCGGGGTGTGGTAAGACTACCCTATTGCGAATGTGCGCCGGGCTGGAACAGCCGAGCTCGGGTTTAATCGAGATTTTTGGTAAACCACCTGCGGCTGCCACTTCCGCGCATGAAATCGGGGTCGCTTTTCAGCGTCCGGCTCTGGTGCCCTGTCGGACTGCTCTGGAGAACGTCCGGTTAACTTTGAAAATCACCGGTAGCGACGATGCTATGGACCCTCTTGCGGTGTTGACCCACTTTGGTCTGGAAGAGGCGCTAAACCTATATCCACATGAACTATCTGGTGGAATGCAGCAACGGGTCAACATTGCTTGCGCGCTCGTCCATCAGCCTGCGCTGCTTTTGCTGGATGAGCCTTTCGGTGCGTTAGATGAGATTACCAGAGAAAGATTAGTCGATTGGCTGGCCGGGATTCTGAGAGAATCGAGCAGAACTACAATCCTGGTCACACATAGCGTTGAAGAAGCCGTGACCCTGTCCACGCGTGTCTTCGTCATGTCCCGCCGCCCCGGTCGAATCGCGGCCGAAATCAAAGTGCCGCTTCCTACAATTCGCGACTTCGAGATTAGACAATCAGAACAGTTTCTCGGTCTCGTCCGCTCGGCGCGAGACGCGTTGCATTCGGCGCTAGCGGATTGACCAGCGTTTCTTATGAGTTCTCGAACTGCTGCTTTTCTGTTTGCTCCGTCAGCTGTGATCGTTTGGTATGGGATAATCTGGATTGGGCATTTGGCGCCTACCGTGCTACCCCCTCCTCATCTGGTTGTCGCGCTTATGGCCCAGGAGTGGCAGTTCTTGTTATGGAACACTTATGTGACTCTGACCACGGCAGTAACCGGCTACTTCTTTGCTAATGTGGTGGCGATTTCAATGGCTATTGCGTTCCTCTATTCGGACGCGCTCAAATCATTGGCGACACCCTGGGTGGTCGTCCTAAAGAATTTACCGATCATATCGGTTGCGAGTTTGTTAATTATTAGCTTTGGCGACTCACCAGTACCCCGGATTTTGGTAGTGATCCTGATCTGTTTTCATCCGATCCTGGCAAATTTGATTAAGGGATTCGAACAGGTAGATCCCAACCTGATCTCTCGTTTTCAGACTCTACATGCCAGCCGATTTCAGTTGTTTCGTTATGTGTTGTGGCCCAACGCCCTGCCTTATTATGCCGCCGCACACGAGGTTGCATTTACTAGCAGTATCGTCGCGGCTGTGCTGGCTGAGTTTTTCTTTTCGCGGCAAGGGTTAGGTTTCATGCTGACCCAAGCGATGAACGACTATCGTGGCGACCGGCTTTGGGCCACTAACATTATCATCGCGACCCTATCAGCCGCCGCCCTTGGGCTATCGGTCCTGGCGGAAAGGGTGCTGATTCCATGGCGGTCCAAGGGAAGCAAGAGGTTCGGCAAGCCACGCAGTTAAGCGCCGTCCTTTATAGTGTACATTTGAATAAAAAAGAGCACGTGTTTTGCGAAAAGCGTGAGTATTGGCAAAAAGCTCACAGGAGCCGGGGCGGCCTCGCCTTAGGCTCGTCCGCAATAGCAAATAGCAAATTGGGTTTCCCATCCGGGCCGGCGTCTGCCCGGGAATCTCCTTTTCGCTATTTGCTATTGCGAACGAGCCTCGGGCGAGTTCGCACTCCTCTGGCATACTAGGTGCTTCGCGTTCAAAAGCTTAGCCCTGCCGCCTTAACCAGCAGAGGGCTCTTCAGTGCGATTGGAAGATGGCATTTGCATTGGATAACCACGATCTCGATCAAACCCTACTTAATTAGTGTTGCAACAGTCGATAAACCAAGGAACTAACTAATGACCAAGCGTTTTAAGGGTGTGCTCAGCTTTTCCTTGCTGTGCTCGTTTTGCGCCACTGGGCTGGCGCAGGTAATAACGCCGCCGGAGCCGGCGCCGGAGCGAACTCCCGCTGGCCAAGGCACTTCGTCCGAACAAGAAATGCAGCAGGTCGTTGTGACCGGCGCTAACATTCCCATCAACGAGGCTATCGTACCCACGGTCCGTCCGATCAGCGGAGTGTACGGGTTAGATCTGAATGTAATGGAGATCCCACGGAATGTGACCATTATTTCTCGAGCACAGCTAGATGATATCAGCGTGCTGGATGTCCGGGATTTCACCAAGTTGACCACTAGCAGCTTCACGACCACGAATTTCGGCGCACCATCGAATCCTAGTATCCGCGGTCAAATCGCCGACGTTTTCATTAACGGCATGCGCGAAGGGCTGACCAGTAACGGGAACGGCATGCCGATCGATTTTAACGCGTTCGATTCGGTCGACATTTTGAAGGGTCCCCCGGGAGTCGTCTACGGAGCTTCTAACTATGTTGGCGG
>JAFAHI010000352.1 GCA_019237325.1 Verrucomicrobiota bacterium
TAGCGACAGAACTGCAGAGCTACAGGCGACGACGCGCCTGGCGCAGTTGCTGCGTAATACTGGTCGTCGCGCTGAGGCACGCAAGATGCTGGCCGAAATCTATGGTTGGTTCACCTAGGGCTTCGACACCGCTGATCTGAAAGATGCCAAAGCGCTGCTTGATCAATTGCGTAATTGAAAGGGATACAGATAAAGTGTGTACCCGAAACCTCAAATCGCTTACCGCTCTTCAGCTTATCGTCTCGCAAGCCACCACTAGACGGATGCTTTGAATAGAAAGTCAAAAAGTGAAATTCCGGATGAATCCGATCATGGCCGAATATCGAATCGAGGATTTCCTGGACATAAGGCGCTCTTTCCGCCCATGTTTTAGTCCTGACGGATACAGCGTCGCATTCTTGAGCGATCTCTCCGGTGTTGCCCAAATCTACCTCGTTCCCCGGCAAGGCGGTGACATAAAAAAGCTCACATCATATTCTGAACCGGTTGCCGATTTTGCCTTTTCTCCGACTAACAATGAATTGCTCTTCGCAATGGCGCAAGGCGGCAACGAACGCTTTCAACTGTATCTTCTCGATCTTGCGTCGGGAGAAACAGAACGACTGACCAACAACGACACGGCGATCTACCGGTTCGGAGGATGGTCGTATGACGGGAAGTCGATAACCTATTCCTCGAATGTGAGGAATGGAACCGACTTTGATGTCTTCGTAATGGACATCGCCACGAAGAAACCGCGCTGCGTATTCGATCAAGGCGGCTGGTGCGATACGTATGGATTCTCGCCCGACGGCAGCAAGGTCGCCATCCTGAAGCAGCATACTTTTATGCACAATGATCTTTTTATCTTCGATCTCGAGACGAGCACAGTTGACCTTGCCACACCTCATGCAGGCGAAGCCATGTACGGACGACCATATTGGCTTCCTGAGAGCAATGGATTTTTCTTCTTAAGCAATGAAGAGGCAGAGTTTTTGCGCGTCAGTTTTCACGATTTAACCAAGAAAAAGACAAAAATCGTTCTGGATTTTTCCTGGAATGTAGACAGGCTCTCGGTTTCCAAAGACGGCCAACTTCTTCTCGCTGTTATCAATGAAGATGGCTATAGCAAGCCAATACCGTATGACACGCGGACGCTAAAGCCGATTTCAGCGATTAACTTGCCTGCGGGAGTGATCTCCGAAATCACATGGTCAAATGACAGCCAGTATTTGGCTTTTTCGAGAGAGAGCGAGACAGCGAATGCTGACGTATGGATCTGGTCGAAGAGCGCGAACCAGTCACAGAAACTCGTAACCAGCCCCTCGAGAGTGCCGCGAGAAACATTTGTCGAATCTAGCTTAGTCTACTACCCGAGCTTTGATCGAAGGGAAATCCCAGCGTTCATCTACATTCCCAAAGATACTCAGGGCAAGAAAGTTCCTGCCGTCATTCGCATTCATGGAGGACCAGAATCACAATCGCGCCCTATTTTCGATCCGCTGATCCAGTATCTCCTGTATCGTGGATATGCAGTCGTCCTTCCGAACGTTCGCGGGAGCGCCGGCTACGGAAAAGCGTATTTGGCCCTGGATGACAGAGAAAAACGAATGGATTCCATACGGGATCTCGAATATCTCCACCAGGCATTAGAGGCAAGAGATGATATCGATTCCAAAAAAATCGCGCTGCTGGGCGGGAGCTACGGAGGATATATGGTGCTTGCGGGGTTGGCGTTCCTGCCCGATCTTTGGGTTGCGGGAGTTGATATTGTAGGAATCGCAAATCTTACTACGTTTTTGCAGAACACGTCTTCCTGGCGTCGCGCACTGCGCGAAGCTGAATATGGCTATCTGGATAGGGACCAGGAGATTCTCAGAAAGTTTTCACCGATCAATGCCATCGAATACGTCAAGGCTCCGCTTTTCATCATCCACGGGGCAAACGACCCCCGTGCTCCTCTTTCTGAAGCCGAGCAGATGGCTGGAAAATTGGCATCACTTGGCAAAGAAGTCCAGCTTCTCGTATACCCTGACGAAGGTCACGGTCTCGAGAAACTGAAAAATCGAATCGACGCTTATCCGAAGGTCGCAGCGTTTTTGGACAAATATCTGATGAACTGAGCAGACCTACAAAGGCTCAGTAAAGATAGATTTCCTGGCAGGCGACATAAAACCATTCTGGAGCTGTCGCCATCGCCGCAAGAGCTTTGATTGACAGTTCTTCTGCGGAGAGTGTTTACATATAGATACATATGAGGATATAGTGCCCCCGCCTACTGGGAAGGGGCATGCATGGCGAGATGTAAACATTGCGGTTCCGAGACGTCGGTAAAACATGGACAGGTGCGAGGGAAGCAGCGTTATCATTGTAAACGCTGCGGGCGTCACTTTGTGCAGGGCGACGCCCGGATCAAAGAGAGTTTGGCCATCAAGAAGGCGTTGGCGGTCGTGCTGTACAGTCTGGCCAAGGCATCGTTTGGCATGCTGGGCAAGGTGTTTGGGGTGTCGCGCGCCTTAACCTACCGCTGGATCAAAGAAGAGGCAGAAGCGTTGCCGGAGCCTGAAGTTCCTGGCGACATCAGGGAGATGGAGTTCGATGAGATGTGGCACTTCATCGGCTCAAAAAAAACAAGCTCTGGATCATCAAGGCGGTGGATCGTGGCACAGGGCGAACCGTGGCCTGGGTTACAGGCGGTCGTGATGCTGCAACGTTCGGGCGGCTCTACGACAAGGTCAAGCACCTGACCGACTGCATCTTCTATACCGACGATTGGGACGCTTTCGCCATGCACCTGCCGCCAGATCGTCATGTCATCGGCAAGGCGCACACCATCACTATCGAGCACGACAACAGCAATACCCGCCATCATCTCGGGCGCATGACCCGCCGCACCAAGGTCGTCTCCAAAAAGGAATTCATGGTCAATGCTTCCCTCAAGCTCTGGCTGGCTCTTACCACCCCGGCCATCTTCCTCCACTACCAGCAACAATATTTATGTACCTTTAGGTAAACACTCTCCAAATTTTTACGTTGCAGACGGTTTCAATGCGGTCTTTCGACCGCTGGGATTTGCTGACTGTGCACTGGTTCTCTTCCAGGATGCGGGGGAGTTTCTAGGATCTTATCCAGTTTGGCGCACTGCAGATCAGCCACCCTTCAGCCGCGC
>JAFAHI010000546.1 GCA_019237325.1 Verrucomicrobiota bacterium
GTCGTATTCATAAACCGGTACCAATCGCGCCTGGGGCGCCCGTTAAACTGCGCCGTGGATTACAGGTAGCAATCATGACCGCAAGCGTCAGGAAGTACGGCGCAGCATTGAAGAGGTAATAGTATCCGCCAATCCCAACCGATTGAAGTGCGGGACCGAGCGCTTGCGCACCACCGAAAAGCAGCGAAGCCCATAGACACTCGACCGGATTCCAGCGCGCAAAGATCACCAGCGCAACCGCCATGACCCCTTGCCCGCTCGAGACCCGTTCATTCCAGCTTCCCGGATAGAAAAGGGAAAGATAAGCCCCACCGATACCCGCCAAAAAACTGCCGCAAACGATGCTGGCGGTGCGCACTTTCCACACGGAAATTCCCATCGCTCGCGCAGCACCCGGTTGGTCGCCCACCGCTCGGACGAACATTCCCCATCGCGTAGACCGGAAAAACCAGTGCATCCCAAATGCCAGCGCGACGCCGGCAAAAAACAGAGGGCATATCTTAAGCGCTGCGCGGACCGCCGGATCCGAGCTCCAGTTACCGAAATCGATTGATGGTAACTGAGGCGCGACCGGTTGAATAAAGGGCTTACCCAGGAAAAAGGCGAAGCCGCCGCCAAAGATGATCATGGCGATCCCAACGGCAACGTCGTTGACATTCGGCCTCAAGACGAGCCAGGCGTGGATCAGACCGAGAATCATACCGGCGCAGCCGCCGGCCAGAACGCCCATCCAGGGCGAACCCGTTTTGTAACTGATCGCGTAACCGCTCATTGCGCCCATCAACAGAACCCCTTCCAACCCCAGGTTGATCTTGCCGCTCTTTTCAGTGAGGCATTCACCAAGACTTACGAAAAGAAAAGGCGTTCCGCCACGCACCGCGCCGGCAAGTATAGCGAGTGGTACACCGAGCCAGCCTAATCCGCTTGCGGGATTACTCATTTGTTTCCCTCTCTGAAAAATCTCCAGCGGCCGTAGAGGCTTTCGCTGTAAAGGATCGTCAAGAAGACGATGCCCTGGAAAACGAGCGTCGTCGCATCGGGAAGATGGTGAGTGCGCTGCAGGATACCGCCACTGGCCAAAAGCCCACCGAGCAGGACCGACACCAGGATACAACCAAACGCATTCTGCCGCGCGAGAAAGGCAACCAGCACGCCGCTATAGCCATAGCCGGCCGCAAGCGATTCGCTGGCGCTGCCTTGGACAGCCGCGACCTCAACCATCCCTGCAAGACCAGGCGCCGCACCGGCAAGGAAACAGGCAATGACAATCGTTGGACCAACCGGAAGACCCGCAAGCCGGGCAGCCCGGATGTTACCGCCGATAACTCGGATCTGAAAACCAAATGTCGTTTTTTGGATCAGGAACCAAGTGATGAGACACGCTACAATGCCGAAGACGAGGCCCCAATTGACCAGACTGCTTCCGATCGGCTGAAGCATTTGCGCATCCGGAATCGGATAGCTCGACGGTTTGTTAAGACTGGAGGGATCCTTGACCCAGGAATTGACAGCCTGGTTCAATAAAGCCAGCGCGATGTAATTCATCAGCAAACTGCTGATGGTCTCGTTCACGCCTCGGTAATACTTCAATGCGCCGACCAGCAGGATCCAGAGCCCGCCCGCAGCCATCCCGGTCAAAGCCATCACGATCTGGACTGTGAGCGGCGAACTGTTCGGCAGTTGCAGCCCGACGATCGTCGCACAAAGCCCGCCAATTACGAATGCGCCCTCGTTGCCGATAACAACCAAACCAAGTCTGAACGGGATCGCGGTGCAAAGGGCGCAGAGCATCAGCGGTGCGGCCCGCACAAGTGTGTTCTGAAAGGAGTACCAGCTGCCGAACGCGGCTTTATCAATGGAGGCGTAAACCGCTAACGGATTAGCTCCAGCGAAAAAACAAAAGACACCAAAAAGAATCAGCGAAACCGCTATCGCACCGGCAGGAATGAGAATCGCCTCGAGCCGGCCGCGCCATCTGAAGCCAGAAGCCGCGCTCGGGGCTGTGCCGGCTTCTGCGACTGCAAAGCGCGGCTGCTCGATCGGCGCACTCAAACTGGCTTCGGGATCGCTCATGGAAATCCCATGAATCGAGATACGGTGTTTGCTTAACCTTGGGTGCTGCCCACAACTCCGCTTACGAGATAATCCATTTTCTCAAGTCCAGGATCCTTCTGGTCCATCGAAGTTCCGGCCGGAATAACCACTTTGCCTTTATTGTCGGAGATCGGTCCCTTGTAAATTACCATGGTACCGGCCATGAACTGCGCTTTTGCCGCTTCAGCTGCGGCTTTTCCTTGCTCGCTGACCGCAGAGCCGTAAGCAGAAATCTTAACGAATCCGTCTTTGATCCCGCCGCGGAACATGTGCGGAATACCACCGTTCTCCAGAGTCTTACCCGACTGCAGTAGCTTTATGTACATCCCGTACACATTGCTCCAATCCCATTCCGCGCCGGTTAGATAGCCTTTGGGAGCCATCGCCGACTGATTAGCATGGTAACCGGTAACGTAGACCCCACGTTTCTCCGCCGTTTGTACCACCACCTTCGGACTGTCTACGTGGCAAGTCAGGACATCTGCTCCCTGATCAACCAGGCTGTTTGCCGCTTCCGCCTCCTTCACCGGCAACGACCAGTCACCGGTGAAAATGACCTGCACCGAGACCTTGGGATTCACCGTTTGTGCTCCCAGTGTGTAGGAATTGATATTGCGAAGTACCTGCGGAATCGGCTTTGCCGCGATAAATCCGATCTTGCCAGTCTTCGAAGTCGAAGCGGCCACGATGCCGCAAATGTACTCGGCTTCGTCTATGTAACCGAAGTAACTGCCGACGTTCTTCGGCGTCTTCCCTTCCGCGTACAATCCGCCGCAATGGAGAAATTGGATGTCAGGAAATTGCTTGGCGACCTTGATGATGTGCGGATCAAAGTAGCCAAACGAGGTCGGAAAAAGAACCGACACGCTGTCCTGAGTGATCATGTCTCGCATGGTCTCCTCGACCGCGACAGTCTCTGGCACTTGGGCCTCATCGACTGTCTTAACCCCTGACAGCCCGGAAATCCCCGCCTCTCCTTGCGCGTGCGCCTGATTATATCCGTAGTCATCCTTCGGCCCGACGAAGATGAAACCCAGTTTCAAATCCTCCGCGCTAGCTGTCCCTAAGACCATCAGCCCTGCGGCTATGCCAACCAGCAGTTGCTTAATCATATTATGCGATCTCGGTAGGTTTTCTTGGAAGACGTAGGTCGGCCGCACGGTACACACACCGATGCCGGCCGTTCTCAGCCGGTTTCTACCTCTTCGTCGAGGTTCGGTTGCTCTCTCAGCAACGGGCATGCCAATCGACGCTGCCGAACGCAAAGCTTTACAAATCAGTGCGTAACACTTCCAGGCGCTCTGGAAAAACCGCTTGGGTCACTTGTTGTTTTTGGGACACGTAGTTTTCAGTCCGCCTGCTGAGCAGGCGCGATTCGTGCAAGCGCATCTGGAGGCGGAATTCGC
>JAFAHI010000589.1 GCA_019237325.1 Verrucomicrobiota bacterium
TTCGTCGACATCACGATTGATCCATCGGCCTGCGGACCCACGCTGTATGTGGGGTACGGCAGGGAGGGAGTAGCCAACGCCGGTACAGCGGCTGCTAAAGCGGCTGCGCCGGCGACACCCTGGAGGAGGGCAGTAACGATTCCTTTCCCTAAAGAAGGACGATACATAGAGGCCGCTTACTCGCATTTGCCGTAGTATCGCTACAAGCGGAGCCCTGTAACAAAATCGTCACCGGCCGCTGGGACGAATTGTCTTCAACTCCTGCGGGTTAGTGATCAGTCACAGATTGTAACCGCCGGATATCCAATATCTTACGACTTGAGGTACTCCTTACTTATGCCGTCGAGGTGCGCACGAGTCGCAAAGAGCACGAACGCCATCCTGTCACGATTGTCATTTTTAGAGTGAACAGAGCGAGTTCAAGGCAACGGCATCGCGTATATCGGATTCCTTGACCTCATACCAGTTCGCGACATCCCGTTCAGATTCGCCGGCTCACGTGTCATTCGCGTTCATTCGTGGTCCCTTTTTCTTTGCGTTCTTCGCGCTCTTCCGCCTCCGGCAAGCCTATGGCGTGACAAGGTTTTGCGGCTATTTAAGTTTTGGACTCACAGCCGAGCAGACCCATTCTCGCGGAAGAAAACCGGTAGGTGGTCGAGCGGTGCAGATTCTGCAACGACTTGGCCGCCATTGAGCAGCTGTCCGGTTCCGTGGCTAATCCATCGGGTTCCGACCGGCAGGTAGACTTCGCGAGAACGTTGGCTCTCATATAAAACGGGAGCGACTAAGACGTCGGGTCCAAACATGTACTGATCCTCGACTGTCCAGGCCCCCTGATCGGACGGAAAATCATAGAACAAAGGACGAATAATAGGATCGCCTTTCTCATGAGCGGCAGCCATTAAACTGCGGACGTAAGGACGCAGGCGTTCCCGGATACGCAGGTATTTTTCTAAAATGGCAAGAACTTCTTCGCCGTAGCTCCATAGCTCGTTCGGAGCGCCGCTCGCGCATTTGCCGCCACCAGTTGTCGATAATGGCTTGCTATGCGGCTCGCGATCGCCGTGCATGCGTAACACGGGCGAAAATGCGGAAAACTGGAACCATCTGACCAGACATTCCCGAAAGGCTGGATCATCGTTTACACCGCCATGAAAACCGCCGATATCCGTCGTCCACCAGGGGATCCCGGCGAGCCCCATATTAAGGCCGGCTGCGAGTTGGACACGGAGCGACTCGAAACTGGAATCGATATCACCCGACCAGACCAGCGCACCGTATCGTTGGCTGCCGGCCCAGGCACATCGCACAAGATTAACGATGTTCTCCTGGCGCTCAGCCGCCATTCCTTCATAGAAACCTTGCGCGTATGTTAACGGATAAATGTTACCGACTTGTAGGTTCGGGCCGAGGTAATAGCGATAGTTATCAAAGTCGTACACTCCGTACTCGGGTTCCGCTTCATCGAGCCAGAAGATTTTTATGCCTTTATCGTAGTAGCTTTGTTTGATGAGGTTCCAGATGTACTCTCGGGTCTTCGGATTCGTCGGATCGAAAAACACCGTATCGCCCAGAAAATCCAGGGTAATCGCAACCCCGCGCTCGGTTCGGACTAACAACCCTTTATCGCGCATTTCTGCAAAGTGAGAAGAATCGCGATCGATGGTTGGCCAGACCGAGACCATGAGCTTGACGCCTATTGCTTCGAGCTCCTTGACCATTGCAGCCGGGTCGGGCCAGTAGTCAGGATCGAACCGGTATTCGCCCTGCATTGGCCAGTGAAAAAAGTCCACCACGATCACGTCGAGCGGTAACTGGCGTTGCTTGTATTCGCGGGCGACGGCCAGCAGTTCCTCCTGTGTCTGGTAGCGCAGTTTGCTCTGCCACAAGCCGAGCCCGTATTCCGGCATTATCGGAACCTTACCGGTGACCTCAGCATAATTGTGGAGGATGTCGCCCGGCTCGTCACCAGCGGTAATCCAGTAATCGATTTGTTTAGCCGAGTTGGCCACCCATTCGGTCGTATTTTTCCCAAAGGTCACTTTCCCGATAGCAGGGTTATTCCACAGGAAACCGTATCCCGAGCTTGATACCGCAAATGGAACCGATGCCTGGGAATTACGTTGTGCCAGTTCGAGCACACAGTTCTTATGATTCAAGAAACCGTGCTGATATTGGCCCATACCGAAAATCCGTTCCTCAGGACGCGATTCGAACCGGACCGTCAACCTATAGTCGCCTCCTAGAATCGCCTTGCATTCACGCGGATAGATCTTCAACGCACTGTTAAAATATTTAATCGCCTCTTGGTCGATCTGGCCATCGCCGGTCTGCAGGTTACCAAATCGTGCCCGGATAAATTCCTGGAGCAAAACTTCGCCTTTCTGGTTGAAGAATGCGATTTGGCCCCTCGGATCAATCCGGGCCGTGATCCGGCCGTTAGTGATCGACGCAGAACCATCGTTTGCAATCACGATACCGGCCGATTCGATACGCGGTCTGGGAAGCAAAGCCCAGTCCTCATTTTCGAACTTCGACCGCATGGTGCTCCGAACTCGCAGGCTATCTTTGCCCCAGGGTTGGATCACTAATGTTTCACCGGCGAATTCGCGAACTAAGGAACCGTTCTCTTGATGGAACATAGGAGGCAGAAAATCTCACGCAAAGGCGCAAAGACGCAAAGAAGAAGAATCGCGAACAGGGGATAGGCGTTTTTTGAATGGTCTAGATGCAATCAGCTATCACCTGCCGGTTTTGCTAAATCCTTGTAAGCAGCCATCGCTATAGAGTATATCCGGCTTCCGGGGACACTGGCTGTCTCGTCTTGCTATGCCTTTGCCGAGTGAGTGGCGCAGTCTGCAGGTGGTTGTTATAGGCACCTACAACACAAATCTGGTTGTCTGGTGTGATGCTATTCCGTTGAAGGGCCAGTCAATACTAGGCGGAGATTTCGAGATGTTTTGTGGCGGGAAGGGAGCAAACTGCGCCGTGGCGGCTGCTCGGGCTGGCTGTCAGGTAAAATTCGTCGGTGCACATGGCCGGGACGCGTTTGGGAAAATGGCCCGTGAGCGACTCACCAAAGAGGGCATTGACATTTCCGATTTTGTCGACTTGCCGCGGTCTAAGACCGGCGTTGCCCTGTTTTTCCAAGAAAGAAAAACGGCAGCTCACGCGGCCTTGGCTTCGACGTCGGCTAACAATCAATTCTCGCCCGCCTTGATCCGGAAAGTTGAACCGGCCATTCGGAAGAGCGACCGAGTCTTTACTCACTTTGCGATGTCATCTTCGGTTTTATCGGAGATCTACCGGATATGCGACCTTTACAAAAAACGTCTGGTGGTATATGCGGTGCCGGTTCAACCGCTGGTGCAGCTGCCAGGGAGTTCGTATTTGATGGTAGCAAACGACTTCGAGACGCCGTTGCTGGCCAGGTGCAATGACCTCGATTCCGCCATCGAGGAGCTACACCACTGCGGGGTTCAGAATGTGATCATTCGGCAGGAAAACCGATCCCTGCTCTTTTCCGACGGAAGCAGCTCTCGGACTCAACCGATCCCCGCCGCGCCACTTGTCCAAGATGTGGGTTCAATGGAATGCCTAACCGCATGGGCCGCCATCACGTTGGCTAGCACGGGAGATCTTGCTTTGGCCACGCAGATGGGCGCTCAAGCGATGGCCTTCAGCTTTTCCCGGCACGGCGCACTCGACAGCTCGCCTTATCTTTCGGAGTTGTTGGCGGAATAGGTACCCGTTGAGATACTATAGGTGTAGCCGTGCGTAGCGCCTGCGGTACCTTCCAATTACTGAAGGCAACGGAGAGCGGGCTTTTTCATTCTTCGTAAAGCGGCGCGGCTTTCACCGGCTCGGACGCGTAGGGCGATGCCGTGCATCAACGTAATGAGGAATTTGGCGGTGCCTTTCGTGTCAAAATCAGCAGGAAGCTGCCCGTCGCGGACCGCTTTCTTTAGGCGTCGCGCCACCGCTTGGTCGGCTTCGTTGACCAGCGCGGTGATTTCCTTAGCCAGGTTCGGCGGGAGTAGGGTGCTATCGGCGAAAGCACTCGCTAACAAACAGCCACGCGGGTGTCCCTGGCTGCAACCGCCGGCAATGCCGAGTTCGATGAATGCATCGATGGCCTCGCGAACATCGTCATAGCGATCTAGAGCCTGGATCGGTTCACTGAGTTTAGCGGAATATCTCTGGAGCACTTTCCGGAAGAGCATTTCTTTGTCCCCGAAAGCCGCGTAGAGACTGGGCTTTTTGACGCCAACGGCTTCGGCGATCTCGTCCAGCGAGGTGTTTTGGAACCCTTTTGCCCAGAAGAGCAGCAGGGAGCGATCGAGCGCCTCCTCCAGATTAAAACAGCGAGGTCGCCCTCGAGCCGGGGCCGATGAGAGTTCTGTACTCATTAGTAAAGAATTAGTTGACGGAACCACCGTTCCATATTTTATACTGCCGAGTAAAGAAATGGAACTGGTTTTTGGGGGAGACTCGGTCTTTTGAAGGTCGGCTTATTCGAAGTTCGCCTTTCTCGAGGTCTGCTTCGCCTGTGACCAGAAAAAAAATCACTCAGATAGTTCAAAACCTTGCTTAAAATGAATATTTTGAAAGACAAAGTCGCATTGGTGACAGGGGCTACCTCCGGAATCGGTCGAGAAGCGGCCATTTTATTCGCTAGCGAAGGCGCGAAAGTAGTAGTGGCCGGCCGGCGAAAGGATGAAGGCGAAGAAGTAGCTGCCTTGATTCGTAAGGCCGGTGGAACAGCTAAGTTTATCCAGGCCGATGTTTCGAAAGCGCATCAAGTCGAGCGGCTGGTCAACGAAACCGTGGCGGCGTTCGGAACGCTGAATGTCGCCTTTAACAACGCGGGAATTGAGGGCAAGTTCGGCGCGCCGCTGGTGGAGCAGACCGAAGAGGTTTTTGATCAAGTGATCGGCATCAATCTCAAAGGAGCGTTTTTGAGTTTGAAATATGAAGCGGCGGTAATGCCTAAGGGTAGCTCGATCATCTTTAATTCAAGTATTGTCGCTGAAATTGGTTTCGCGGGCGCAACCGTTTATTCCGCCAGTAAAGGTGGTGTTAACGCGCTAGCCTTTAGCGCAGCGCTTGAATTGGCTAAGGTAGGGATTCGAGTTAACGTCTTAAGTCCCGGTATTACGATAACGGATATGGCGACACGGGGGCTGGGCGATGAGCAATCAATCCAAAATTTGGCTGCCAATATCGTCCCGCTGGGCCGCGCTGCCCAACCGACCGAGACGGCTCAGGCAGCCTTATTCCTGGCTTCGGATCAATCTTCGTATATCACAGGCCAGGTGCTGAGAGTCGACGGCGGCTACACGGCACAATGATCGGTAGGGACGAGCTCCCGCTCGTCCTTTTTTCTATAGCGTGGACTCGAAAGTTGACGGGGTGCCAAGAGTGCGTGTCTCATAGGGATAAGTCGACTTTTGCCGCGACTTGTCCGGCGTAGCTAAAGGGGGAGATAGGGCGAAGTCGGGAGCGGCTACATTTAACAGCCCAGGGCCGAAAGCTTTCGGCCCTGGGTCAGGTGTTTAGTAAGAGGTATCCTGCCTGTCCGCCGTAGTTCTGGCTTCCGGGACGGAGGAGGAAAATTGGCACCCGATGTTGGGCGCGCCACTGGAATAACTACGCGAACAGCGTAATGACACGCCTCGGCCGCCACTTTCCGGGCGGATTTCGTGCTACGGATAACCCAGGGCTAAAGCCCTGGGGGCTACAATGTATAGCCGCTTCGCGGCAAAGCCCGACGGCTTTCGACTCCACATCCCTGCGCGAAATGTTGCAAGGTGGGGATGCGGGGGGTTGTTTTCGCGGCTAATTGTTGACCGGTGAGGGTACCAGGACCGAACCGGTCATTAAATGTCATCGGGTTTATCATTTCCGCACTCCTGCTTTTGCGTCCTCAGACAGTGACTGCTCAGGAAACGACCCGAAATGATAACCGGTCTAGCCCCAGCGCGGGTGCACCGAATGTCTATGATTCATCGGATCATGATCAGATCAGGCTTTGGGATGCGCCAGCACCGGGCGCGTCCGGTAACGATCCTCGCCGTGATATTCCATTCCTGCGCGTCTATCGAGCACCGGCTCAAGACCATGCACCCGGAAGTGCCGTGCTCCTGATTCCTGGCGGAGGTTACGATCGTTTGTCCGATAGAAAAGAACAGGCGCCCGTTGCAGAGTATTTTTCGCAAAGGTTAAAGCTCACGACTTTTATATTATACTACCGGTTAGTTCAACCTGACGGCACCTATCGGTATCCGGTTCCAATGTGGGATGGCCAACGCGCGTTGAAGCTGATCCGCTACTTGGGGCCGAAATATGGAATCAACCCCAGACAGGTCGGCGTTTTCGGCTTTTCTGCCGGCGGACACCTGGCCACAATGCTGGCAGTTCACGCCGGGACTGATTTCGATCTACCGCAACACGATGCCGTTGATTTGGAGAACGGTCGTCCAGACTTTCTTGGTCTTGGCTATCCCGTGATCTCGATGAACCCCGCGCAGTTTGCAGCGCGAAGCTCACGGTCACATTTACTGTACGGCTATCGCGGTCAAGCTCTCGAGCATCTCGAGAACTATTTATCTGGACAGGACAACGTCCATTCGGGTATGCCGCCGGTCTTTCTCTTTGAAAGCATGGACGATAGCAGGGTCAGCCCGCAAAACAGCGTCCTATTCGCGCAGGCCCTCCAGGCTGCCAAGGTTCCTACCCAGATCCATCTCTTTACCCACGGAATCCATGGCGCCGGTTTGGCCGGCACCATTCCAGACGAAGCAGGGTGGCCAGATCTCTTTCGCCAGTGGCTGATTGAGCTCGCTTTCCTGCAATAGCGGAAATCAGTTCTGTTTTACCGCTCTGGAACTGGCGCCGGCTGCAGTCCGGAACCCGATTTCAGAGGCTCGGAGCATGAGCAGATATGGGTTGTGCTTATTCAGTTGGTAAGCTGCCGGCACCCAGGTGAACCTAGTTGACCTTATCCGCCGGCGGCGCTATGCAGAGAGACGCTTGCGCAATCGTTTGCTCAAGTTTCGCTCACCATCGCCGCAGTGCCACCTAACCGTATCAAGTCTTCACGGACGCCAACTATGAAAGATGTCGCTGAGTTGGCAGACGTGTCGGTAACCACCGTCTCTCACGTACTGAACAAAACTCGATATGTCGACCGGAGTTTGGTCCGCCGAGTGGAGACGGCAGTTAAGAGTCTGGGGTATCAGCCGAATGCCTTGGCGCGTGGGTTGCGCCGAAAAGAAACCCGGATGCTCGGCATGGTGGTACCGGACAATTCCAATCCCTACTTTGCTGAACTGGCTCGCAGCATCGAAGACGCTTGTTTCGAATGCGATTATAACATGATCCTTTGCAATTCCGATGAAGACCCTACTAAAGAACGCGCTTATCTGTCCCTTTTGGTAGAGAAGCGTGTCGACGGAATTGTTTTCGTAGCCTCAGGGAATGATCGGTCGGGGGTACAGGCGGTTCTGCAACAGAAAATTCCGTTGGTGGTTTTGGACCGCGAGCTCAAAGACACGAAATGTGATTCCATCGTAGTGGACAATCGTGCCGGTGCGTCTCGGGCAACCCAACATTTGATAGACGGAAATCACCGGCGGATTGGGTGTGTCGGTGGGCCGATAAATCTTGTTGCGGCTAGGGATCGGCTTCAGGGCTACCAGGACGCTTTCACCAAGGCGCGGCTCCGGGTAGATCCAAAATGGATTCAGCCGGGAGACTTTCATATCGAAGGCGGCTATACCGCCGTACAAAGGCTACTGGACCTGCCCAATCCAATCACGGCCATTTTTGCTGCCAATGATTTGATGGCGATAGGCGTTTTACGAGGAATCGGCGCCCGCGGTTTGCGCGTACCCGAAGACATTGCGGTCGTGGGTTTCGACGGGATTTCACTGGGAAAATACACCCAGCCGCCACTGACGACTATGGCGCAGCCGATTCGTGAAATCGGAAAACTAGCGACTGAATTGGTGTTGTCGCGAGTGAATGGAGAACGCAAGGAACCGCGGATCCATCGCTTGGAGACAAGCCTGGTTGTCCGAATATCGTGCGGGACTGCGACACAAAAACGAGCTGGTGCTAAAAGAGAGACCTAACCGTTCTTCCGTCGCTATTAAAAGGGGGGGCGATTAGGATAGCCGCAAAAAGGCACAAAAAGCGCAAGTCGAAATAGCCAGAAAAGAGCGCAAAGATTTAGCCACAAAAACAGACGCCTTCTTGCGGACACGCTACCTCGTCTTCCTCTTTAGCTGCGTCGGCTGAAGAAGGGACATGCTTCGCTCAGGTCTTGCGTCTTTTGCGCCTTTTTCGCGGCTATCAATTTCCTCTTTGCGACCTTTGCGCTCTTTTGCGGCTATCCTCATGTTGACTGTTCAGCCGTGACGGGTGTCGCAAACGTCCGATTCGCGTGCAGCATGGCGATCTAACCGGCGGCTCGCTTTTCTCTCGGAGCGGTTTTGTGGCTAATCAGATGCTGCCCCTACATCCGGCTAGAGGGCGAGCCTCGAAGCCCCACAAAAAGCCATCATGAAAACCCTATGGATATTCCCGTTTAGTCTCGCAATGTGCGTTGCCGTTGCGAATTTGGGATGGGCCCACGGAGGGGGAGGTGGAGGGGGTGCAAGCGGTCCTGGTTCTGGTGCGAGTAGTTCCGGCCACGGTGGGAGCAGCAGTCACGGCGGCCTTAGCAGCCACGGCGGCCATGGCTCGACTCGCGGCATGGGCTTTGGACATCATGGTGGAGCCCTCGCCGGTCGAAGCTCACATTCGCATTTCGGCCTAAGTCATATGACCGCACGTGCGCCGTTGTCGCATCATTCACACCGATCAATCGCAATGATAGATCGACAACGGGCTATGCGTGACAAAATCACCGATCGCGAACAAAAGGCCGACCAGAAAGAAAAAGCGGCTCTAGATAAAATCTCAGACCGCGAACAGAAAGCTGACCAACGCGAGGTCGTCGCTAAAGACAAAATCACCGATCGCAACCAAAAGGCCGACCAGAAGGAAAAAGCGTCCCTAGATAAAATCTCAGATCGCGAACAGAAAGCCGACCAGCGCGAAGTCATCGCCAAAGACAAAATCACCGATCGCAACCAAAAGGCCGACCAGAAAGAAAAAGTAGCCCTAGATAAAATCTCGGACCGCGAACAGAAAGCCGACCAGCGCGAAGTCGTCGCCAAAGACAAAATCACCGATCGCGACCAAAAGGCCGACCAGAAAGAAAAAGCGGCCCTAGATAAAATCGCCGATGGCGAACAGAAAGCTGACTCTAGAACACAAAGCCCATAAGGATTCGAAAGCGGCTCGCGAGACAATATCTTCCTCCGTTAAACTCAGAACGCTATCCTCTCGGGGGAACACTGGATCGGGTCCTATTAACGCCCGGACCCGATCCAGCGTAACTAACTAACTTCTCCTAATCGATCAAATGATCGACGGCCAATTGGGATTACGACCGTAAAAAGGCTCAGAAAAATCTCGCGCAAAGGCGCAAAGCGAAGAGGGAGGCAAAAGGTGATAAACGAATCAGTTCAATTGCGTTTAATAAACCGACGATTTGATCGCGGTTACTGTACGGGAACACCGTGAACGAAAAACGGTTCCGGAGGTTCATCGCGTCCCTTCGTAGTCCCTTTTTGAGCCTTTTTGCGGCTATTCAGGTTTTCACGACGCCTTGGAATCGGTGCTTTCTTGTTTGATCTGTTCCAGCTCTTCCCAGCGATGATACAACTCGGTCACTCGTTCTCTGGCAGTTTTAAGGTCCGTTTCTAAGGCCGCGAAGTTCTTCCCGTGTTTCTTACAAAAGTCCGGGTCAGCAAAGGTCTTCTCGAGATCCGCCACGTTGTCCTCGGCTTCCAAGATCGTTGCTTCGATGGTCTCCAGCTCCCGTTCTTCTTTCCACTTGAGTTTCCGCGGGCGGTTTGCTGGCGGAGCCACAGGCTTAGCATTCGGGCTAGGTGCGGCTAGCCTCGCTTTCACTATCGCTTGCTCTTCGGCACGTTTTTCCAGGTAGTAATCGTAGTTGCCAACGGCATATCGAACGACGGCATCACCTTCAAACGCCAGTATGGCAGTCGCTACGCGGTTCAGAAAATAACGGTCGTGACTGACGACAATCACGGTGCCGGAAAAATCGATCAGCGCCTCTTCTAACAAACGTAATGTACCTAGATCGAGATCGTTCGTTGGTTCATCAAGAATCAGAACGTTGCCGCCCTGTTTCAATGTTTTCGCGAGAACCACCCGATTTCGTTCACCCCCACTGAGAAGTTCGATCTTGGTGTTGATGCGTTCTTCCGTGAAAAGGAATCGACGCAGATACGATCTTAAGGAAAGAGTCTCTTCCCCGAGACGGATAGATTCATTCCCACCTCCGATCTCCTGCCAAATCGTTTTTTGATCGTCAAGTAACGCACGATTTTGATCGATATAGTTTATTTGTACACGTGGGCCGAGGACGACCTCTCCTTGGGTAGGCGCCAACTGACCTAACATCACTTTCAGCAGACTGGACTTACCTAAACCATTCGCGCCAATCACTCCGAGTTTCTCACCCGGCCTGAGATCCAGGTTGAGTCCATCGATCAATTTTCGGCCGGCGATATCTAGCGTGATCTCTTTCAGTTCGATTACGCGTTCGCCCAATTTCGGTGGCGGCGGAATGATCAGATCCGCTTCTAACTCAGGAGCCGGCTCTTCCTGGGCGGCCATCTCGAAGTATTTTTCTACTCGATCTATCGACTTCGTACGGCGCGCACTCGGACTGCGCCTGATCCATTCCAGCTCTCGCTTCAAGAATTTTTGGCGTTTACGCTCCTGTTGTTCCAAAGCGGCTTGTCTGGCGGCGCGAGTCAGCAAGAAATCTGTGTAATTACCGGCGTATCGCAGGAATTTACCGCGATCCAACTCCACAATACCCGTGGCAATTTTGTCCAAGAAATACCGATCGTGGGTGACGAAGAGACACGTACCCGGATAATGAACTAGAAAATCCTCCAACCACTCAATCGCCCCGGTATCGAGGTGGTTAGTTGGTTCATCCAATAGCAACAGGTCTGGCTGCGAAACCAGTGCCCGGCAAAGAGCGACGCGCCGCTTTTCGCCACCCGATAAATCTCCGACCGTACGATCGAGGGATGGAGCGTGCAGATGTTCCACTAACGATTTGATTCGATGTTCGAGCGTCCAACCGCCAAGGTGTTCGATTCTCTCGAGCAAATGCGCGCTTTCCTGGGAGTCGGCAGGGGTCCGCTCGTATCGGTCAATCAATTCAAGCGTGCTGTGAGCTCCCGAGATGATATTGGCGTGCACGGTGGCACGTTCTTCCAGCTGAAATTGCTGGGGCATGTAGCCGACAATCAGCTCGCGCCGGCGCACGACTTCTCCCGCATCCGTAACCTCGTGCCCGGCAAGGATTTGTAGAAAGGTCGACTTACCCGATCCGTTACGCCCGACCAAGCCTAGACGTTCTCCTTCGTCGATGTTCAGGCTGGTTTCATCCAGCACCGTTTGCGGTCCGTATCGTACCGTCAATTCCTTTGCGCTTATCACCGAGACTGGGTCCGCCATTGGCAACTTTTGCACGAGGCAGGTCAGCTGACCTCAAAGAAATTTGAAAAGCCATCAGGGAAGAATCCAAGGAAGGAGGATATGTGCCTTGGTAGCGCGACTGTGCATGACGCCGAATCGTGTGCCCCAAAACCGTGGTGATATCGAAGCCATTGATGTGGTCAGCCTCAAAACGCAGTCGCCATGAAAGCTCGGATGGCGACTGCGCGTTGAGCCTAGGCGCACCTGTCGCTCCGTTTGCGATGATAGATTCGGGCGACACCATTCGGCCTCATGGACAGTCGCCGCTACCGAGACTCGGACCACCTGGTAAATCCCATCTTAAGCTCCGGTAACCGACACCTCATCTGTCATAATAAGCCCCTCTTCGCACACTAATGCGATTCCACCGTCAACCAGGGGGGAGCCGGAATCGTTGTAACGAATCAATTCAGTTCCATTCAGAGAACCTATGATCTCGGATCCGCTTACCTCGAGATTGAACCGATAACGTTCGGACCAGTTCCAGGTGTAAGGCGTCTCGGCTAAGACCTGGATCTCGTCATAGTTACGGATCAGACGGAGCAGCTGGTTGGGTCCAAGCAACAGGGCGTAATATCGGGTAAGGCCTTGGACTCGCGCCGCTAATCCAAAAGATTTGGCCGGGTCCGACATGATCGCGGATTGGACGGAGTAATTTTGCCAGTCGCGTGAACCTTGGATAAAAAGGCCGGTGCCACGGTTTTGAGAGAGATGAAAAGGAGACGCCCAGCGAGTTCCGACATGATCGACGGCATTGACCCAAGCTCGGAGCCACATTTTGCTGTCACCAGGTGGACGTCGAAACACGGTTGTCGGTGTTCCTGACCAATCGATGTAATCGACATATAAGCGGCCCGCGGCCTCGGACTCCGAAGTAACTTCGAGTCCGAACTGTGCGATGGGCGCACCGCACAACTCGTCTATCTTCCACTCGAAATGTCGAACACTACCAGGATCGAGGGTTAGTTCCGGCCCGTGGCGCGGAGTTAGTTCATCGTTATCCCCGTAGTACGCCACAAAGGGTGTGACCCGAACTTTTGCAGAGTTTTCTGCGGCGGCAACCAGCCGGCCGGTCACGATGTTTCCGGAGTACAGCGTTGGGCACGCCATTAAACTGTAATGACTAGCTTCTTTTGAATCAGGCGGGATGAACGTGGGGGTGGTGATTCTGATCCGAGGGAGCTGCCGGGAAGGGGTGAAATCAAGGACGAGCATCCGTGGAGCGCCACCCGTGGAGCGCGCCTCGCTTGCGAGGCCGACAGGTGAGACACCCTGCTCTGTCAGCTCGACATTCTCGACGTGTATGGCGCGTGCCTGGTCAAAATCCGTTGTCACGGCTTGGGCCTCGCAAGCGAGGCACCCTCCAGGAGAGAAACCTTGGACGGAGCCTGCGAGTGAGAAATGGAAACGCGCTCCGTTCTTCGGGGTTGGAATCGGCTGTGCTTGACCGAGTTGATGCGCAATCCGGCAGATCTCATAGCTCTCGCGGACTGCATCTGTGATACAGCGACCGCCATCGGCCGTGGAAAGATAAAGCTTATCCGCGACCGGTTCCCGCAGCTTTTTCGGAATCGCGGCTAACCCGTTCTTTATGCCGATCAGACAGCCGACATTGCCGGAATTACAATCCGTGTCCCAACCGGATGTATTCGCGATCATGAGAGCGCGACTGAAGTCATCCTGGGAATAAAGGAGACTGAGAATGATGATCGCGTGATTAGGAATCACGTGACAGTTACCAGGAAATTTGTCGTACCCGTACTGATGCTCGATCCGGTCCCGAGTCAGTCCCCAATCATTATCCGCCCGATGCCAGTTGCGGACATCGTTTACTAACCGCGTGACCAGACAATCCGCGGGCAGATATTTTAGGCCGGTCTCGATCAGCTGATCGATGCCAGGTTCAACAAACGCTTGGGCTTCCATCGCTGCCAACAGTTGGGATGCATAAATGGCTTCGCCGTCATGACTGACTGAACCCGCTTTCCGCGCGAATTCCACGGCCAACCCGGGGTTGCCTGGACAAACCAGCGCCCAACCGTCGATAAAGATTTGCGCGCCGATCTGTTCGGCCACGGTTTTGCCGTTCGTCGCCATAGCACCGCTTTGTGGCGCCGGCACTCCACTTTTCAAGCGCAGAAACGCCGTGTGTTCGGTTGAATTACCCATACCGCCCCACCAAAGAATACTACGGTTTTCAACGATATAGTTGAGCCAACTGTTACCAATCTGTTCTGCAGTCAGGTCGGCGCTTCCGCCATGATCCGGCAAGGCACGTAAGAATGTAAATGTTCCGGAGATATCATCGTCTGCGACTACCAGCGGCACGCCCAACCGTTCATGCTGATAGTCCCAGATCTCTCCGAGCTCTGACAAAATCCGTTGCCGCGTCCAACCTTCGAATGGACGGCCCAGATAAACACCAATGATTTTGCCGAGCACACCGGCGTACACGCGTTCGAGGTAATCAGGAGAAGAGTACATCAGAATGGAGGAGTTCAGAAGTTCAGGAGTTCAGGAGCGGGGAATGGAGTGGCGGAGTAATGGAGTGGTGGATCTGTCGTTAGCTCAGATATCTGCGTACATCTGCGGTTGGGTTTGTTTTTCTGTTTTCGTGTCCATTCGCGGTTAACCTTTGACTGAGCCGGAGGCCATGCCTTGGATGAAGCGGCGTTGCATGAGCAGGAAGAAACCGACGGCGGGGGCAACGATCAGGATGGCGGCGGCCATGATCTCTCCCCAATCACTGCTGTATTGCCCGCCTAAGGTGTAGAACCGCACCACCGCGGTTTGTTGATCGTGGCTTTGTAAAAATGTTGAAGAGATCAGAAATTCGTTCCAGATGTTGAGTCCGGAAATGAGAGCCACGGTTAGGATGCCGGGCGAGGCTAACGGAAGCAGCACACTGCGGAACACTTGCCAGCGGCTGGCGCCATCGATAACCGCAGCTTCCTCGAGCTCTTTTGGGATTGCGAGAAAGTAGGTCCGCAGCAAAAAGATCGCGAACGGGCTGTAAACCGCGGTATAAATGAAGGACAGCGCGAACACGTTGTCGATCAGGCCAAGATGGGCGAACCCGAAATAGAGCGGAAACAGATAGAGCTGGATTGGCAGGGTAGTGGTGCCGAGAAAGTAAGCGCTAACCCAGCGAAGTCTGCGGCCGGTGCGCCGAGCAAGCGCATAGGCTGCCAGGGAGCAGGTTGAACAGATCAAGATCACGGCGAAGCCAGTTGTTTCCGCGCTGTTTAAAAGGGAGCGGCCAAGCTGCGCATCGGTCCAGGCACGAGCGAAATTTGTCCATTGCAGAGTACTCGGTAGCGCGAGCGGGTTCGCTACAATTTCCGCGCTCTTCTTCAAAGAACTGATTACCATCAACGAGAGCGGGAACAGCGCGATCACCGCCGCGACCGCTAAGATAAAGTAAGCGACTAACAATGTGCCCCGTCCGAGATTCTGATTCATTAGAGTCCTTCCTTTTGTTGGATGCGGACGTAAAAGAACGTGGCAATCAAGCCGAAGAAACTGATCACCAGCGCCACCGCGGCAGCTGGTCCCATGGTATAATTATAAAAGGCGTATCGATAGGAAAGCGTGGAGAGGACCTCACTGGAATACGCTGGGCCGCCCTGAGTTAAGACATAAACGAAATCGAAGGCTAAGAACGACCAGATGATCGTCATGATCATCATCAAGGTAATCGTTGGGCGGATCGCGGGTATCAACACAAACCGGAGTAATTGAAAGAAACTGGCTCCGTCGATCACGGCGGCTTCGATCTGCGCGGCCTCGACTTGACGAAATGCGGCAAAGAAAATCACGGCAAGAAACCCCCACCAATGCCACAGATCGACTGACGCAACCGCATAGAGAGCGGTGTAAGGCTGCGTCAGCGGGTCGGCTAAGTTAAGGCCGTAAAGTTTCAGCCAGCCGACGATGCCGGATTCCGGATTATAGATCATGCCTTGCCAGACCCGGCCGACAACCACGGTCGCGATAATGACAGGTAAGAAATAAACGACCTGGAAAAAGGTGCGTCCGCGTTTGGCTACTAACAATAATGAGCCGGCGCCGAGCCCCATCGCGATGGGGCGAGCTTAGCGACATCTTTCTGGGTAGGACGCACGGGGAGGGGGAGATTTTAGTAGTCAGTAATCAGTGGGTCAGTCATCAGTATTTGAGCACTAATACGTATTAGTGATACGTATTAGTGTCAAATCGTAGAGCGAAACTGGCATTGGGATGCGGGAGGACCGGTGGATGCGATCAAATTGATGAGGTTCATTTTAGACGGAATCGACGTCCTAAATGAGCGCTGGCACACGGACCCGAAAAAGAATCACCCGCAGGTTGACTGATTTAGCAGCAAACTGCGGATTATTTATAGTCTAGTCCCGCGTCTGCGGGATGAAAAACAGCTCCGTAGGAGCCAAATCTTTATAGCTTTCGGCCGAAAAGCTAGACCAGCTCCGTAGGAGCGAAATCTAATCCAAAACTACGTTTTATGCCGCTCCTAACGGAGCTCCTTTCCTTTTACGTTACCGTTGCTATAAAGATTGGGCTCCTACGGAGCCGCCCCTGTGTCCGGCCGTGAAATTTTATTCTCGAAACGATGCCTCCTCCTCAAATTCCTACAGACCTGGCTTCCGTCTATGGCGTGAGCGCAGCCGACGTCCGGTTCATCGCTTAGGTATAGAATTATATTTTTGCGTACCAGCGAGATGGCGCGGAATTTATTTTGCGGCTCACACTACAAACGCATCACAGCGCAGAACAGGTGATGGCAGAAGTCGAGTGGGTCAACGATCTGGCGGCACTCGGTGTGCCGATAGCAGCGGTAGTACCGGCCATTGATGGATCATTATCACGGCCCATCGAAATCGCCGGGGAACATTTTACTGCGGTTAGCTTTCAAAAACTGCCGGGTGAGATTGGTGGCGGAAAGCATTGGACGCCGGCCATTTTTTCGAATGGGGACGATTAATGGGCCGGCTCCACCGAGAATCACGAAAGTACGAGCCGGCGTTTATCCGGCGCGGACAAAAGACCGAGTGAATAGCCGCGAAGTCGGCCTCGCAAGCGAGGCCGCTCCACGATGCCGCGCCTCCTAGCTTGCTTGGTGTGCTGCGCAAGCGGCTTCGAATCGCCGCTTCATCTCCTCAAAGGAGACGTCCTCCACGTGAGTCGCTAATCCCCAGCTATGGCCGAAAGGATCGGTAAGGACACCGTATCGGTCGCCCCAAGGTTGATCCGCCAGCGGCATTTCCACTTCAGCGCCGGCTTTGACCGCCTGATTGTAGAGGGCGTCTACGTCTTCTACATAGAGATGGATCCGGACCGGAGTGCCACCGATGCTCTTCGGGCCGAGAGCGCCCATCTGCGGGACTTCATCATAAAGGAAGAGTATCGAATCGCCGATTTTGACCGCAGCGTGCATAAGCGCGCTGCCGTCCGGTCCTGGGACCCGGCACAGCTCTTCCGCGTTGAAGGCTTTCTTATAGAACTCGATAGCTTGAGCCGCCCCTTTCACACAGAGGTGGGGAGTAATCGTGTGGGAGCCTTCCGGGATCGGGTTAACTTTCGTCGTCGTCATTTTATTCTTCGGTATTGGGTTGTTGATTGCAGAACCAGGTTTGGGTTCGATGAGTCGACGAATGGATCCAGGGGATTTGGACATCGGACGGAAAAAAATTACACAAAGAAGCGAAGGAGGCGCAACGGCGAGGGGGCGAATGGGCGAAACGGCGAATGGGCGATCGGTAACGCCGACCTTATTAGCCGCGAAGTGGCGATTTAAATTAGCCTAGGGCGAAGCCCCGGGCTTCGCCCTAGGCTATCCTGAGCCTCCGCTTCGCGGCTAATTACGCTTCGCGTTACCGATCCCTCCGTCGCCGTTTCGCCGTTTCGCCCATTCGCCCTTTCCTTCGCCGCCCAGTTGACACTGCGCAACCCGGGAGCCAATCTGCGTCATGAAACCGGGAAGTA
>JAFAHI010000601.1 GCA_019237325.1 Verrucomicrobiota bacterium
AACTCCTGAACTCCTGAACTCCTGAACTCCTGAACTCCTGAACTCCTGAACTCCTGAACTCCTGAACTCCTGAACTCCTGAACTCCCGACTTCGCTACCGACAGAGCTCTCGGCTGTCAGATGCAGAAGCTACGTCGGACAAGCCTGAACTCCCATGCCCTTCGCCACCACTCTTCGACTCGCTTGGCATGTGTCAGTTCGTAATTGGGTCGTTTATCGAAAAGACTTCATTGCGAATATTTCCCCAACTTTAGCGGATCCGGCCCTGGTCTTAGCCTCACTTGGCGTCGGGTTGTCGCCGTTCATTGGACAGATTGGTGGGCACACTTACGCTCAGTTTCTTGCGCCGGGGATGGTCGCAACCACGGCTCTTTTCACTGCATTCTTTGAATGCAGCTACGGATTTTATATTCGGATGACGTTCGAGTCTGTCTTCAAAGCGATGCTGACTACATCCATCGGTGTGCTGGACATTGTGGTCGGAGAGTTTATCTGGCTGGCGATTCGGGCCGGCCTCATGGCTACCGGAGTGGCTCTGGTTTTACTTGTGATTGGACTGGTACCTAACCCACTCGGCGCTTTTTTCTTTCCGGTCATCGGCGCGCTCATGGCCCTGCCTTGCGGCGCGATCGGACTCCTATCCTCCGCTTGGGTTAGAAATATTAACCAATTCCAAAGCGTCTACTCTTTTCTGATCGCTCCGATCTACTATCTATCCGGCGTTTTCTTCCCTCTCAGCAATAATTCCTGGCTGGGTGTCGCGGTCCAATTCTCGCCATTTTATCACGGAGTCCGCTTGCTACAGATGAGCAGCTGGGGTGAATGGAATGGGGCGGAAATCATCTTTCATGTAGCCGCACTGATTGTATTTACCTTTGGCCTTGGTTGGCTTGCGCTCAGTCAGGTCAGAAAGAAGCTAATCTTGTAGCCGCGAAGCGGTTAAAGATTAACGCCCACCGCGTGAGCCGAGATTCAGCGCCTGGAGGGGAGCCGCTTTGCCACGTGCCCCAACGACGTCGCATGTTCTTTCCGGTGCGTGGAAGGCCAAAATATGGGGTTAAACAGGCGGCTTCCGCTAATGACCCAGGGCGTCGCTTGTGTCTTGGGCGTGAACGACTTGGATAATCAAACCGACCGCTTCAACAACACATCGTGCTGGGTAGTTTCCGGGAGCCGCTTGTTTAACTCCATATTTTGGCCTTCCACGCCAGGGGAAAAATGTGTGAGGTCCTTGGGCACGTGCTAAAGCGGCTCCCCTCCAGAGGCTGCGTGCCGCTAACGCCCTTTTGGACCGGTTCGCGGTAAAACAACGGAATCCCTCACCGACGAGCCGTCCGCCGCCTGCCTGCCGCAAACTCCCCCGCAATCGGTCCCGCGCTCTGACGAACTATCAGATCGGGAGCGATTTTGTGATGTAACCTCGGGGCTTGTGGATCGCTAATCGCTTGGGTAACCAAGTGCAAGCTGGTCGCGCTAAGTAGATCGAAATCGTGATTCACCGTTGTTAGAGGGGGCCGAAAAAACTTCGATTCCGGCATATTATCGAAGCCGATGACCGAGACTTGGCCGGGGATCTCTATCCCGTTCTCCCACAGAGCCTCCATAGCACCGAGAGCGATCTGGTCATTACCCGCTACCAACGCCGTAAAGCGCGCTCTCGAATCTAGCAACTTTTGCGTCGCCGCATAGCCTCCTTCTGCGCTCCAGTCACACTCAACCGCTGGGCCAAGCGGCAACTTTCGGCCTTCTAATGCCCTGCGCCATCCCACCCGCCGCAAGCTGGAACAATCCCAATCCAGCGGCCCGCTGATACAAGCAATCTCCCGATGACCTTCCATGATAAGATACTCGGTGGCCTGCTGCGAACCCAACTCATGATCGATCTCAACGGCGGTGTAGCGATGTTGCCGCCGAGCACCCATCACGACCACGGGCGCATCACCGAAGACCTCTTCCAGGGCTCTCAGCCTCAGGATGGTAGGAAGAATCACAATCACTCCGTCAACTCCGTGCCCGCGCAGTTCGGTGCCACAACGGCGGATCTCGTCCAGGACGGGATATTCGGCGCTGGCCACGACTACATGGTAACCCAATTTCCGGGCTACCTCGCTAAGGCTGATGATCAGATGCGACGGTCCGTAGGACTCAACCGCGAAGGTAATGACGCCGATTAGAGCTGAACGTCGGGCAGCCAGGTTCCGCGCTACGCTGTTTGGGCGATAGTTCATCCTGGCGATCGCTTTTAGGACTCGGGCCCGGGTACGTTCAGCCACCAATGGACTGCCATTTACTACCCGAGACACCGTTTGATGCGACACACCAGCGACTTCCGCGACCTCATAAAGCGTCACTCGGTCGAAAGAGCTTTTTTTCTGCTGGGGAGATTGGGGCATCAGCTAGCGAATCATTGCGTGGAGAGAGAGCGTTAAAGCATCAGACAAGGAATGGATTTATTATGGGAAACCCAATTGACAAGCAAGCGAAGTCGACTCTGTTACCGCTAACAATTGTTAGCGGTAACAGTATTCCCCTTTCTATCATGAACACAAGTGCCGACCGTTTTGTTCACCGCCTCTCCTACTGGCGATGTTTCTGCCTGATCGCTACCCTCTCGTGGTGCGTCTTCGGCTCCGCTTACGCCGCCACCGTTCTCCATTGGATGACCCTTTCAGACAACACCTGGCCCGGTAACATCAAGAAAGTGGTGGCTGCCTTCGAAGCCCAAAACCCGGATATAAAGATCCAACTTGATACGTACCCGTTTCGCGACCTGTTCGAAACCATCGAGGTGCGGATGAAAGCGCAGGACAAAGACGTGGATCTAATCAGTGTCGATGTGCCTCTAGTCGCCTCCTATAGCGTCCGCGGATATCTGGCGCCATTGGACGCTTATTTTTCCAAAGACCAAATCGAGAAGACCTGGATCAAGGCTTCCTGGCAGGCCGGCATGTACAACGGCCATTTTATGGCGGCGCCGCAGAATACTTCGACCCAGTTCATGTTCGTCAATCGCAAACTCTTCCGAGATGCGGGCATCGAACCACCGAAAGGATTGACCTCGGACCAGACCGTGACTTACGACCAGGTGGCTCAGATCGCGGCGAACGACCGCTGGACCTGGGAACAGGTTGTCGACGCAGCCAAGAAACTGACCAAGACCGAGAACGGCAGAACCGACGTTTGGGGATTCGAATTTGACCAGGTAAGCCGCCTCTACCAACTGCAATGTCTGGGCGACTCCTTGGGCGCAACGTTAGTCGGTCCGGACGGATTGACGGCGCAGGGCTATTTCAATTCGCCCGGCTGGCTGAAAGCCGCGCAATGGTACGGCGACTTATTCAACAAATGGAAGATCAGTCCCAAAAATGTCACCCCGGACGAATCGCCAAGTTTATTCTCCGGAGGCAAAGTCGCGATCTTTGTAGGTGGTGAATGGAATGTCGGACGATTTAAGGAAGCAGGAGTCGACTTTGAGGTTGCACCGATTCCCTATTTCAAGGAAGGAAAACCGGCCAGCGGCACGGGCAGTTGGCACGTGGGGATTTCCAAAAATTCTCAACATCAGCCCGAAGCCGCGAAATTCATTCAGTTCCTCTGTGCCAGCGACGCGGGAGCAACAGTCTGGTTCGACGGACAAGGGCAATCGCCGGCCATGATCGCGCTCTGGAACAAGATTTCCGCTGACCCCAAATTCCACACCTTCCCAGATGACGCTTATTTGTTGGGAGATTACGAAGCCCAACGCACTGCGGTACCGCGTCCCTTAACCCCTGCCTATCTTCAGCTAGAAGATATTTTTGCCTCGACTTGCGAAGACATTCGCAATGGCGTCGATCCTAAAGAAGCTCTCGACGGAGCAGCCCAACGGCTTGATGTGTTCTTCGCCCAATTTAAGCGATGACCTATCGCCGTTCCGCCTGGATAGCCTACCTGCTTCTTTCGCCGGCACTTGTTTGTTTGGCTGTCTTCCGCTTGTGGCCGATTGCAACCACACTGCTGGGTAGTCTCTATAGCCAGTCGATTATGCAAGCCGGCAAGGATGTCTTTGTCGGCTTAAATAACTACACCCAACTGTTCCGCGACCCGATCTTTTGGGAATCGCTTTGGGTCACGATCAAGTTGAACCTGGTAATCAATCCGCTGCAGGTCTTCATCGCCTTGCTCTTGGCCATAATGGCAAATCAAAGATTCCGCGGGATCGGTTTCTATCGGTTGCTCTTTTTTATCCCCCTGGGTGTCTCAGTGCCGATCGCGTCGATCCTGTGGCGGATCATGCTCGACCCGAACTCCGGCTTAGCCAACTCCCTGATCAACCTGGTCGGCATTCCTTCCCTGCCTTTTCTGATCAGTAAAGATCAAGCGCTCTGGTGCATCGTGGCCATCGCCACCTGGAAAGGGGCAAGTTTTTGGATGATCTTTCTTTGGGCTGGTCTGCAAGATATCCCCCGACAGTTGTACGAAGCCGCCCGCATCGACGGCGCCGGCGGGATCAGCCGTTTCTTCCGGATCACCTTTCCCTTGCTGCGCCGACCGCTACTGTTCGTGCTGATCACAGACACCGCGGTTAATTTTCTTTTGTTCGTACCGATGTTTCTGCTGACTCGCGGCGGCCCCTCGTATTCGACGAACGTCTTGATGTATGAGGCCTATAAATCTGGGTTTGTGTACGGAGATATGGGGCGGGCTCTGGCTCTGGTCATGGTTTTGCTTTTGTTAGTGATCGCTACCGTCGCCATACAGTTTCGACTTTTTAGTCAGGAGGAAGCAAACTGAAATGAAGAACGCGATCTTTGGAGTTCGGTTACCTCTCCATTTTCTTTATATCTTCGTTGGTTTACTCTTTGTCTTGCCGCTCTGGTGGTCACTCACCTCTTCCTTGCGGCCGCTGGAGGAGATTTTTAAATACACCTCCCCTTTCAGCCTGAAAGCTCTTTTCCTCGATCATCTCGATTTTGCCGCTTACTTCACGATCTTTAGTGAACGGGGGTTTGGCGTTGCTGTGCTCAACAGCGCCTTTGTCGCCGGTATGACCGTTCTCGGAGGACTGATTATTAACGGATTGGCTGGGTTTGTGTTCGCCGTGTTTCAGTTTCCGGGACGCCAGTTTCTCTTTTTCGTAACGGTCCTCAGCTTCCTGGTTCCATTCGAAGCGATATCCATCCCTCTTTATAACGTCATCAAACTGTTTGGCTGGATCGATTCGTATTACGCTTTGATTGTCCCTGGAGTGGCTAATGGAGTGGTCATCTTTCTGTTTCGACAGTTTTTTTCGCAGATTCCCCGGGAGTTGGCGGAAGCCGCTAGAATGGATGGCGCCGGCTGGCTAAGAATCTTGTGGAACATCTATCTTCCCCTTTCCAAGCCGGTGATTATTAGCGCTGGATTGCTGATCTTCCTTTTCCAATGGGAATCATTCCTCTGGCCGCTGATTTGCACCCGTTCCGACAATCTTAAAGTCATTCAAGTCGCGCTGGCCGGTTTCCAGCAACGCTATACGACCCAATGGAACGAGCTTTTTGCGGCTTCTAACGTAGCGACCATAATTCCGCTATTCATTCTTTTGCCGCTCCAGCGTTTTTACATTCAAGGAGTCACTGCAGCCGGCTTTAAAGGCTGATCGGCCCGGCTTGCAACAGTCTCACCGCGAAGACACACCAAAGAACCTACCGCGAATGGACACGAATTAGCGCGAATAAGCTTAAGGCATAACCCCATTGCTCCGCTACGCCATCACTCCCTTACTCCGTCACTCCACCACTCCACCACTCCGTCACTCCCTTACTCCGTCACTCCACCACTCCATCACTCCATCACTCCATCACTCCATCACTCCATTACTCCATTACTCACCACACCCACGGCTCGGCGAACTTAAAGGCCCAACAAGACGCCCTACCGTTCCGAGCCCAGCTCTCCGTTAAGACCTAAGGTTTTTCGGGAGCCTCGCCCTACCAACACTCCAACACTCCATTACTCCAACACTCCTTGATTACCCATGAGACCTGTTATCTTCGATACTGACATCGGCACGGATGTTGATGACATTCTGGCACT
>JAFAHI010000087.1 GCA_019237325.1 Verrucomicrobiota bacterium
AGCTCGCTTCGAAAAGAGCTTGCATGCTCCAATCGTCTGATTGTTTCCCGGTCCGCCTGTGCCAGGACCGGAGATAAGACCAATATCGAAGACGGTCCCACGTCTTCGCGCCCCACGGAAGACGCTTCCTCCTTCGCTGAAGCTTCGAAGGACGTGCCCAGGTCTTCGCGCCTCACTGGAGAGTTGTCCTCCGACTTGTCCGACGATGTTTCAGCGAAATCGAAAGCCTTCGCTGATGCCATCCCTTCCGCTCTCCGGCATCGATAAAGATTAAGTTCATTATCGGCTCGCAAGCACTCGAAACGATAGCCAGAAAGCTCAATCATAGGAAAACCGAATTCCGCCGGTTTTGAAGCAAGTGAGTGCAGAAGAAGCTCACCGGAACGACCGCCGGTTCGGTTGCATTCGCTTTGGGAGCCATTTGCGACTTCTGCCACAATAAATCCACCAAATAAGGAATTCTACTGTCCTTTGGTACAGGGAAATCCTGGTAACAACACGGTCGTTCTAACCCATTCGCCGGTCCAGACCTGCATTGCATGTCAGCCCAACACTGCGAGGTTAGCCGCTCAACACCGATAGCGGAGTGCCGTCTGCTGCTTTTATAATATCGATTATGAGTAACAACAATAACAAGCTCGACCTTACTGTAACCCCGTTACTGCCCGCTATCTGTCTGCTAGCAATGAGTGTATGCTCCAACCTGGGCCCGCGCCTGAGACCGATACCGTCACAAAACAGGGTGTGAACCTAAATCTGAAAGCAAATGAAGGAGAGGATGATGGAGGATTCAAGATCCCCTCCGGGACAAATCTGGATGGCACCTTTCCCAGGCACTGCGTGCCTGCCTACCATCATTCAGTCCCTCCGGGACGATGTCCGTTTCTTGCACCAACGGCCATCAAGTTAGTGTTTATGCTGCTTACTGCTTACCTCACAACCGATAGTCCCCCCAATATCGCTCGACGCGAAGGGCCCCGATCAACCGGCCACAGTCCTCTAGCGCCTCTGCGCTCGCGTGGTAAAGATCGATCACATCAAGAAAATGGAACGACGCTTCGGAAGGCAAGTGGCCCAACAGGTGGCGATCTCGGATCTCTTGGACAGCTTCATCTATGTTCCGTAAAGCTCCACGGACGCTCGGGAATTGTCGGCGGCAATCGCCGTCGCGGAAGCACTCGGCAAAACTATCCAGGATTTGCCGAAATTCGATCTCAACGCAAGCAATCCGCACCCTCAAGATCGCCTGAGCAACTTCCGGCATAAGGCCACGCCGAGCAACCAATTGTCCGAGGCGGCTTACAACCCTTTGCAGGCTGCGAACCACCGCGCTAAGCTTCATCTTTTCTTCTTCTGAACACCCGGCTGACTGTATCCGGCGAAGCATTCCTAAGGCCTCTACCGGTAAGTCAGTGAGCTCGGCCATGACTTTCTCGGCGGGGGGATCCCCGGCAAGTAACGTCTTTAGCCGCGCAAAAATTCCAATTAAATTATCTCTGAGTAACCTGTGTGGCAAAACGGGTAAGACCAATCTACTGACAAGGGTTGCAATCCATAACCCGAAAATAGTTCCAACAAAGCTATCAATGATTGTCTGCGACGGAACCGGTACCTGCGGATTCAGTGCCACGAATGTACTTGTCGTCAGAAAGGTGAGCTCAATCCAGAAGGTGATGCCCGTGGTTGTTGCCGTAAAGAACCCCGTGGCGAACAATAATAGAAACAGAACCAGGTTCATCGCTGTATAGCTGGCTAATAACGGCGTTAAAACGACCAGCAACGCGGCACAACCGACCAGGAGAACCGAAGCGAAAACGGCGGTTTGGAAACTTCGCACATCGCTGCTGGCACCGAGGCGAAAAAAGGTTCTGCGCAAAACCACGAACAACCAGGCCCAAGTCGCGACATTTGCCGCCCCGGGTGGATGAATCCATTTCAAGGAAACGATGGCGATCACTGCTGCAAGACCGCCTTTGACGCCGATCCCCAACCAAAACCAATCGATCCTTGGAAGGACTTTCCACGATCGTTTTTCCTCCGGCGCCCGTTGGCCGAAACGCGGTAACCCCTCAATTGCGCCGCGGATATTATTCAACTCATCGCGCAACCGGCGTAGCACGGCGACTTCACCGGCGAAGTCCAGGGCCGTTTGAAGCGGGGCGTTTAGCAACCTCCCCTGTGCCCGGATCTGGTTCACCTTGGCCTCAAGGACAGCGAATGCTTCATTGATCCGGCTGGACGCCAATTCTTTTCCCGGCGAGCTAGATCCGAGCAAGATATCAAATTCATCGGCGATCGCGGTGAACAAGGATTCCAATTCAACCTGCACATGTTCAAGAAACCACGCTTCCCCCCGATGCCGGTTCAGAGCAAGACCGGCGTGAAACAGATTGTTCAAACCGAGCAAGAAAGCGCTGTAATTTCCTAGTCGGGCGGAGAACACTGCGCTTTCACGTGCTCCTGCCTGAAATAAGGTTCTTAACCGCGCCATCTGTTTGTCGAAAGCGTCTTGGGACCGTTCGACATCCAACGAAGCCTTCGCGGGATGAAAATAGGTAACGGTGTGCATCGATACGAGCCGGCTAATCGTCGCCAATGCGTCGCGGCCCGCTTCAAAAAACTCTTCCCGGGCATAACGCGGCCATATCAGAGTACTGACTGACAACGAACAGATAATTCCAATAAAAATCTCCTCAGTGCGATCGAGACCTATTCGCCAGGCTTGGCCCGGATTCGCCATCGCATCACTGGCAATAGTAATCGTCGTGAGTCCCAATAAAAAATAGGCGTACGGAACCTGGCGGGCGCCGAACTGGCCGAACTTATAACCCGCGAGAGCGATCACCAAAAAAAATAAAGGTAAGAAAATCGTCGGCGTCGAAGTATAATCACTCACTAGCCACACACCGACGAATGCGCCCGCCACGGTACCTGCCATCCGCATAACTGCTTTCAGACTGAATGCCCCCACGAATTGGCCGTTCATCAACACCTGAGTTGTCAGGATTGCCCAATTAGCGTTCGGTAACCGTAACACCTGTGCGCAGAATAGAGCCAGCAAGCCGGCTATGCCTAACTTGATGCCGTGCCGAACTCTCAGGTCTCCGAAGAGGTCCTGGCGCGTCCAGTTCATTCTGGCCAACAGGCCAGAATGAAATAGCAAATACCTACCCGCATCCGCCGCGGAAGCATTGCGGGCGGCGCAAACAGCAGAGGGCAGATTCGTCGTTGGCGAAGCAGTTTCACTTTTCACCGGCAATTCTCCAGAGGCACCTACTGTTTGAACTTCTTGAACTCCTCTTAATTGCTATTTGCTATTTCATTCGTGCCGGCCGCAGGCCCAAATGACTGCGTCATTGCCACCGAAACGGTTTGGCCAATCCGCAACGGCACAGGGGTGCTACCCGTAACCTGGATGCGAACTGGGAAACGTTGCGGGAGACGCACCCAATCGATCGTGGGGCTGACAGAGGGTAACAGCGCGGTGCTACTGCTGCCCGAGCCATTCGAGACATAGATTCCCCAGCCGAGGCTGCGAACCACACCCTCGAATGGATGGTTCTCGTAGCCCATCATCGTGATTATCGCCCTCTGGCCCACCATGATGTGTGGTAATTGTGTCTCTTTGAAGTAGCCCGCCACCCAGTACGAACTGGTATCCACGAGCGCCATTAGCTGAACTCCCGCGGTGACATAGGTCCCTGGGCTCGTGTTCATGTTGGTTACATACCCGTCTACAGGAGCAAACACCTTGGTGTAACCGAGGTTCAATTTAGCTAGCTCGAGATTGGCTCTAGCAGAAGCAAGTTGCGCCTGGGCTGCCGCAAAACTGTCCTGTGCATTTTGAAAATCCTCCAAAGCATTAACGTGCGTCCGATAAAGATCCGTCTGCCGATTCAGATTCTGCTTCCGTTGCGTACAAGCCGCTTCACCATTCTGAACCTGGCCTGCCGCGATATTCACTTGCGCTTGGAAGTCCGATGGCTCGATCTCGAAAAGCAGGTCGCCTTTCTTGACCTGCTGGTTGTCCCGAACCGCAACCTCTATAATGGGACC
>JAFAHI010000098.1 GCA_019237325.1 Verrucomicrobiota bacterium
TTGTAAATCGTTGAGAGGACGCGTCGTTCTCTCAACTCTCACCTCTCACCTACAGGTTCCCATGAAATTGCTCGACCTCATACTCGGTCGCCCTCTGGCTACCAGCGAAGACCAGCAAGAACGAGTTGGTTCAATCGCAGGTGTCTCAGTGTTCGGCCTGGACGCGCTGAGTTCCGCGGCTTACGGACCGGAAGCAGCGCTTACCGTCTTGATTCCTCTAGGTGCTGCCGGTCTCGGTTTCGGGCTCCCCATCACCATAGCGGTTTCCGTTATTCTAGCCGTCGTTTATGTCAGTTATCGCCAGACGATCGCTGCTTACCCTGGAGGCGCAGGATCGTACACCGTTGCCAAAGAGAATCTTGGTGACCGAGCCGGATTGTTAGCGGCGGTAGCATTGATGGTCGATTACACACTGAACGTAGCGGTCGGCATTTCAGCCGGAATCGGTGCTCTGGTTTCCGCCGTCCCGGGACTGCAGCCTTTCACCGTGTGGCTGTGCCTATTAGTACTCGCCCTGCTCGCGTTCATGAATCTTCGCGGACTGCGCGAATCCGGTCTCGCCTTTATGCCGCCGACCTATCTCTTTGTCGGTTGCCTGGGGATCGTGATCTTGCTCGGAGTGATCCAAGCAGTTATCACTGGCGGACACCCGCAAGCGGTAGTCGCTCCACCGCCGCCCCCGCAAGTTCAAACGACTATTTCTCTTTGGCTTTTCTTAAAAGCGTTCGCCGCGGGGTGCACGGCAATGACCGGAGTTGAAGCGGTCAGCAACGGAGTTCAAGCTTTTCGCGAACCGGTGGTGGGTTCAGCGCGCAAGACGCTGACACTCATCGTGGCCATCCTGATCCTGCTACTCATAGGCGTAGCTTATCTTGTGCAGGTTTATCATATCAACGCCACCGATCCGGGGTCTAGTCAGTATCAGAGCATCCTATCCATCATGACTCAGGCCGTGGTGGACCGGGGAATCTTTTATTACATCACCATGGCAGCGGTACTATTGGTACTTTGCCTCTCGGCGAACACTTCTTTCGCTGATTTTCCACGGGTTTGCCGGACGATCGCTCAAGATGGTTATCTTCCTTTTTCGTTCACGGTCCGCGGTCGGAGATTAGTCTTCACCGAAGGTGTCATCTTACTCACGACATTGTCCGCTATCCTCTTGCTTGTTTTTAATGGGGTTACCGACCGGTTAATCCCGCTTTTCGCAGTGGGCGCTTTCCTAGCATTCACTTTGTCGCAAGCCGGTATGGTGATGCATTGGACGAAGTCGAAGCAGCCGGGAGTCACCGGCAGCATCATCCTTAACGCCATAGGTGCGATTGCGACCGGGATCACTTTCTTCATTGTCATCGTCACGAAATTCGCTGAGGGCGCCTGGTTGGTGCTTCTGGTGCTGCCGGGGTTGTACCTCTTCATGTTACTGATTCATCATCATTACACGAAGGTAGGGGAAGAACTCGCTCTAACCGGTCCCATTAAGCTAAAACACCCGCGCCCAATGATCGCCGTGATCCCGATCATGACCCTCAATTCCCTGGCCGAAAAAGCATTGCAAATCGCTTACAGCCTCTCCGAAGACGTTAGCGTCGTTCACATTGAACGAGAAAACAGCCAGCGAGATTTTTGCGAGGAATGGGACAAACAGATTCAACCTGCTATCAGCCAGGCTAACTTGCCGATGCCGCATCTGGAAGTCATCCAATCCCCGTTTCGACGAATAGTCCTTCCGACGTTAGACTACATTTGGAGGCTGGAGAGGGATAACCCGGATCGCACAGTTGCAGTGCTGATCCCGCAGTTAATTGAATCTCATTGGTATTATAGCTTTCTGCATAATCAGCGAGCAACGATCCTTCGAACCGTCCTCCTGATGAAAGGTCTGAATCGTATCGTGATCATTAACGTTCCTTGGCACATCCAAAAGCGAGAACGAATCCGTCAAGCTACCAAAGAGCTCTGGGAAAAGTCGCCCGCGTGGCTGGACAACTAGGTGGCCAGCTGAGGGGGTAGACACACATCTTAAGGGTGTGGCACGAGAGTAAGCAGTAAGCAGTGAGCAGCTAAGCTGCGGCGTAAGAGAGCTTGGCCGAGACTCTGATTTTGCCACGAAGTGGCTACCTATCATGGCCCAGGGCTTCAGCCCTGGGTCATTCGTGAAGAAGATGCGCCGACTTTGCTGCTACGGCTTACCGCTCACCGCTTACTGCTTACTTTTGAGCCACCCCACAATGGTCGTTAGCGCCTTACTGCTCCGCCACCACGCCGCCGTCAGCTGAGAACTTCTTACCGAGGGACTCTTCAGCTCCCAGCAAGACGCTGACGCCGTAATCGTCCAGTTGGTTAATTTGGCGCAGATTCAAAAGCACCTTTAACGACTGATTGAATTGGGTCGTGGCATCGGCGGTCTTGCCTCCTTGCTGCAGGATCTTACCGGCTTGCAAGTAGCCGTTCGCTAGAAACTCTTGCCAAGTGACATTATGGGCATTGGTCTCGAGCAGACGCTCGAAGATATCGCAACTGAGCTTGTAATATCCCAGCGCTTCTTGGCCCTTGTTAGACAGGGCGGTTGCTTCAGCTAATCGCTGGAAAGTCAGCGCTAGCTGTTGCCGGCGCGCCGGATTGGTCTCATCTCGGGAGGCCAACGATTCAGAAATCTGCAAACACCGCTGATAAGTGTCTCGAGCCTTTGTTAGGTTGCCATCTGCTTTGTACAGATCGCCAACGCGTCCCAGACAATCGGCCAAATCTTGTTGATAAACGGCCTCTCCCGGCACTGCCGCCACTAGGCGCTCACAAATTTCCTGACTCTGAGCGTAGACTTGCAACGCGTTAGGGGTTTTCTCCAGATCTGCGAGCGCGCTACCGTAATTTTGCAAAGAAACCGACAACTGCCGTTGATATTTCTTCTCGTTAGCATCTTGATTAACCAACTGTTGGGCGATATCCACCGCTTTCTGCAGTTTTGGCAATGCCTGGTCCGGTTTGCCTTCTTCGCGTATAACTCCGCCGACGCTTTCGTAAGCCACCGCAAGATCGAATCGCAGACTGTTGTCCGTCGAGCTATGTACCAGATTCTCGAACCCAGTTAGTTCCTCTTGGTAGTAAGTTAAAGCTTCCGCCATTTTGCCCTGCGCTTCCAGGACGTAGCCAATGCGTTCCTGGCAGATCGCAACATCTCGCTCTTCGGAAACGTCTCCTGGGCTTAGCTGGGCGACTTTTCGATCGGCTGCTAGCTGATCCGTGTAGTCGTGCACTGCCCGGTCGAGGTCACCTGCCTTGACCTCCAGATCGCCAAGTTGATTGCAAATCTGCCGGACTCGCAACCACGCCTCCGGATTCTGTGCATCTCGGTCCGCCAAGCCACGTAAAATATCGCGCGCCTGTTCGAATGGGCCCCGGGCTCCGACCCAATTTTTTTGAGCCATGAAGGTGGTACCGAGCTTGACCAATACTTTGGTCCACTCGCTCTTCGGGCCCACCTCTGTCGGTTTGTCGGACGCGAGCTTTTGCCAGAGTCCCGCCGCCCGCTGGTAATTGTCCATGGCCTCACCGATTTTTCCTTGGGTCGAGAAGATATTGCCCATCTTCAGAAGGTTTTGCGCCCGTTGGGCGATCCACTCGTCCTTGGCCGGTTCCTGTTTGACCAGATCCTCGAGAATCCGGCAAGCCTCCTGGTAAGCATTAACCGCCCCGTCCAGGTTATTGTCGTCGGCTGACAAGTCACCCTGGTCGTTTAGAGCCGCTACGCGCAGGACTTGAACGGCAGGCTTCTGTACATCGCCCCCATTCTTAGTGTCATAGGCTGCGATCGCTTGAAGCGAAGGCTCCAAGAGATCCGCTCGACGGACAGGTTTCAGTTTTTCTCCGAGGTCGCTGACGATCTCGTGCATTAGCTGCTCTGATTGCAACTTCGCTTCAATTGATTCCCGAGCAGTCTTTTCGGCCGCTGCCATGGAAGCACGAGCCGTTTTCTCCGCATTCTGCTTCTCATTCCGGGCTACCGCCAGATTCGTTTCCGATCGTTGGAAACGGGAGAAAGTCACGCTGCCAAAGGTGATCGCGGTGGCCAAGGTTGCGGCACTAACGAATGCCGTCAACGCGACACCACGACGTTCCCGGCGCCATTTGGCCCTTACTTCTGCCAGCCATTCATTAATGTAAGATAAAATCTCGCGACTGGCGACGGTGCCAAAACGACTAAAGAAATGATCCGGCTCAAGCAGGGCGTTCCCTCTCGGGAAGGCGTGAGGCCCTTCGGCAGGGAACTTCTCGCTCAACCGAAGGCGAAGCAATCGTTCAAAGATGGCCTCGAATTGATCGTAATCCCGGTACGAATTGATACTGGTAGTGAAATTGTTTTCCCATTCGAAGTCGCGTTGCTCCACTTTGCCAAGAAGCAAGTCCACCGCTTTCGACGGCGACACCATTTGGTTCATGGGAGAGGTCGAATCAGCCGCTTCGCTCTCAGAGTGGACGAAAACCAGGAAATCAGGAATTTTCCCATTTTCCATGCTCGGAAGGCTCTGAGCCAAATCCGGAGGTAGTCCCGGTTCGCGTCGTTCCCCACCCCAAACACAGGATGACCGCCTTAAGACGCAGGCAACCAAGTCAAATTGTCGTGCAGAGGGGAACTTACTGTTTTCCGTCCATCGGCTAGACCAAAGCCAGAGCTCTAAATCAACTCTGGGTTTGAAATCAATTTCGACCCGAGCCATGGCTTCCCCGGCTCGCTCGCATTCCAAATCGGCATCGTCTGGTGCGCAGATCAGGACCCGATACTTTGCCATTGGACCACACCATCAGAATTGCGGTGGGTTCAGCAACTATTTTTTTTTAATACCTTAAAATAATACTCGGCAACACGACGAAGTGCGACAATTTTCATAACTGCGAGAGCCGCTAACGTTTACGACTGGCGGGCGCCTAGCCGAAAGAACCGTGCCAGGTGAACAAAACGCGGTTGGTCGGGAACTATGTGACCCCCTAATCGTGCTTGCACGGAACCGCTCTAAACCGCAGTGCAGTCGCCTACTATGGAACCCTATCGTAGGGCACGCCAAGTTTCTCGCCCTACATCCCGATCGCCTATTATATAATAAGCGATGGGCGACTGGCTTCTGCGGCCTTAACTTCCCGAGAGCCGACTGAGCTGCCGCACTCGGTGCAAAGGTAATCGTAAATCTCTCTGTCGGGTAGGACCAGCAATAGCCGCTCCCGAACCGGGCGGGCAACTTTGCATCTTTGGCAATATAAGGACGACGCTCGAAGCGTCTTAAATTGATTCTTCATAGAGGCAAATTCCCGAGGTAAACAAACTGCGCCGAATAGGTAGCGCCGTCAAGGTAACGCCGGGGACTGAGAAAAATCGCGGGCACGCCGGCACGTAAAGCGGCACCTAAGTGTGCAGGTGGCGCTGGTATCGGATGGGACCTATGGGTCCAACTCACTCAAGTCTCATTTGTCCCATAAGTCCCATCCACGGCAGGGCCCTACGACCATAAGTAGCTGGCGTTGAGCTCAAGGGGGGATTCTAGTCGCCGGATCAACGCAGTAAGAGGACGACTATAACGCCCCACACAGTCAGCAGAGTATTGCCAACGGCGAAACACACGGAGAATCCAAGGGCTGGGACACGACTTTGAGCCGCATCCTGAATGGCAGCCAAGGCGGCAGTCGTAGCTCTGGCGCCGGCGCAAGCTCCCAGAAGAACGCCGGGATGCATTTTAAAAGCATATTTGCCTAGGAGTAGAGCGAGGTACATCGGGAGGATGGTCACGATCGCCCCGGCAACCAACAGCATCAGGCCGGCATCCTCGAGGCCTTTGAGGAAAAGGGGGCCCGCCTCCAGGCCAACCACCGCAACGAACATCGTCAGACCAAGGTTATTGAACACCCATAATCCAGCACTGGGAATGTTCCCAAAGCTCGGGTGGACCGAGCGCAGCCATCCAAAAAAAAGCCCAGCTACCAAGGTGCCGCCGCTGGTACTGAGGTTGATGGGGATACCGTTCACGCTAACTCCAAGCAAGCCAAGAAAAGCGCCAAGGAAAATCCCGATACCTACGAGAACCAGATCGCTAACATGACTCGAGCGTAACGCGTAACCGATATTCCGCGCCGTTCGTTCCACGTCACGCCGGTTCCCACTGATCCGCATCACATCGCCCTTGGCGATCTTGACGCCGCTGTTAAAGGGAAGCGGATGACCTCCACGAGACAGCTCACGAACAAAAACGCCCCGAGAGCGCTGGCTGGCCCCTAGTTCGGCAAACGCCCCCAGAGTAATACCCACCATCTCCCGGCTCGTGACCATCACGTCGAGTGTCTCATCGGGATAGTCGAGCAATTCGGGGTCGGATACTTCGACCCCGAAAAGGCTAGCGTCTTCGATCAGCGTTTCGGTGCGTGACGCAATGGCCAAGATGTCTCCCGGCTGGATTTTGGTTTCCCGGTTACACTCGAGGATCTTCTTGCCCCGCCTTAGTCGCTCGACGAACAACCTCTGGTTTGGGAATCTGCTTTCAAACTCGTGTATCGTCTGCTCCTGGAACTCGGGAGCAGTGATCCGATAAGCGCGCACATCGATGAGATGATAGGCCGAATGGACGGAAGGGTCCGGTTCGTCTCCGCCTAACTCAGACTCCAGTTTTCCGCAGGCATCGGCAAGATTGACGCCGAGTATCTTCGGGCCGAGAGCGGCCAAGAACCAGGCGACACCGGCAGTCCCAAAGATATAAGTCACAGCAAAAGCGATCGACATTTCATCGATGGACCGCTGCCTGAGTTCGGTACTCAGCGGCAATTGATTGATCGCATCCGCCCCGACACCGAGCACGGCTGAGACCGTGCACGCGCCTCCAAATACGCCAGCGCCGTACCCGGCATTAAAGCGGAACAATTTGGCAACCAGGATAGCGATGCCAAGACAGAGGAAACACACAGACACCGCAAATACCGCTTGGGGGACCCCGTCCTTCCGTAAACCCCGGACAAATTCAGGACCCACCCCATAGCCGACGGCAAAAAGAAAGAGGAGAAAGAAAACTGACTTCAACCCAGGCGACACCGGAATATCGAGTTGGCCGACGACCAAAGCCGTGATCAGGACGCCAGTCACGCTGCCCAGCGTAAAGCTAGCGATCCGAATCCGCCCAATCAAGAAGCCGAGGGAAACCGTGAGATAAATCGCAAGCTCGGGATGCAGTCGAAGGGCCTTAAGTAGGAAGTCCACGTGAAAGGTGAAAAGTGAAAAGTGATCGGTGAAAAGAGCTAATAGCTGCAAAAGAGCGCAAAGAACGCAAAAAAAGCCGAAAAAAACACGAAGACGCGCAGATAAACGGATCGCCCTACCAATCACCTTTCACCTTTCACCTTTCCGCGAAGCGCTCCCGACCAATCCACCGAACTCGTAACTTGCGAATCACGTTCGTAAGCCGGAGCTTACTCTGGCAACTGAAAATCAAACCTGGAATCTGTATCATGACTGATCCAATCAAACCAGATCCCGTGCAGGATGAGCTGCACTCTCCTCGAACTGGCGAACCGCAACGAGATGGGGCCAGCGCGCTGGACTATCTCAAGCCCGAGAACGGTCCCTGGCTTCCGATCGTCATCGGAGGGTCCGCCCTTTTGATTGCTGCGGGCTATTTTTTAGGACGCTATTACGTACAAGTCCACGCTCAAACCCCAACGGACCGGTTCCTTCACGAACTCGAGGATTGGGTGGGCGAGCGAAGCGAAGGCTTGCCGAAGGTCGTTCGGGATAAACTCCACGCAACCGTTGGATTCTTGAGCACCTCGTTGCGCAACACGCCAATTAACCAAATTGTTTCTCGCTTCCAAAACAAACCGCGTCGACTGTTCGACCTCTTCTAATGAATCAAGAAACTACTTCTTCCGTAGGAGGTCCGGAATTTTCGGCTGAAAATGTTGATCGTTTCTTCGGCCGGCTCGATGAAAAGGTCCGGAAATCACCCCGAGAAGCGGTTCTCATCGCGTTTCTAGCTGGGGCATTGTTGCAGGTTTTTGCCATCCGCCACCTAGTACTGACCGCAGCCCGCGTCATTTTGTGGTTAGCCACGCCGGTACTATTCGTGTTTACCGCCTGGAGGCTGTTTCAACTAGGCAACTCCGACGGAAACCTAAGTCGATTTTTCGGATCTAAGCGCGAGTAACGGTTCTAGGTTTTAGGTTCTAAGTTTTAAGTTCGACGTTAAACCGTCTATGAGGGGGGGCGTCTTGCTACCCGAGGCGCAACCTAAAACTTAAAACTTTCAACCTCGAAACTAGAACTGTTTTGGCGTCAGTCCTGGTGTAGAAGTTTCCGGAAATAGTCGATCGAGACTGCCAGAATAATTACCGCTCCGACAAAGACCCCTTGCCAATAGGGATCGATGCCAAACAGCAGCAGGCCGTTCCGGAGAACTTCTAGGATAATTGCTCCGATTACCGTCCCCAGAATTGTGCCTTCACCCCCGGCAAGATTGGCTCCACCGATCACCGTGGCAGCGATGACGGCCAACTCGTTTCCAGTACCCATATCCGCCGTCACGCTTCCTAAGTAGCTGAATTGAGTGAGACCAGCGATCCCTGCCATTAGCGCGGACAAGATATAAACGATAATCTTGAGGCGATCGACCCGAAGACCAGTCAATCTGGCGGTACGCTCGTTCCCGCCTACCGCGTAGACGTATCTGCCCCAAACTGTCCGCGAAAGCAGAATCCAAAAGAACAGGCTGGCGATACAAAAGATAATAAACGGATTCGGGACTCCGAAAATGTCGCCGCCGCCGATCCAGAGAAAAGACCGGTATTCATCCCCAAATATTGAGATCGGCCGCCCATGGGTAACGATCAGGGCAAAGCTTCGGGCGATGGCTAGGGTGGCCAGCGTCGGCACAAAGGGAGACATCTTAAGGAGGGTGATACACAACCCGTTTAAGAGTCCGATACCACAGGCGGCCAAGAGGCTGAGCAAAATGGCCAAAGGCGCAGGCACGCCATGGGTCAATAAGTAGGCGACAATGACCGCCGTCATGCCGAACACCGAGCCCACCGAAAGGTCAATCCCGCCGGTCAGGATAACGCACGTCATACCCA
>JAFAHI010000115.1 GCA_019237325.1 Verrucomicrobiota bacterium
AGGAGTTCAGGAGTTCAGGAGTTCAGGAGTTCAGGAGTTCAGGAGTTCAGGAGTTCAGGAGTTCAGGAGTTCAGGAGTTCAGGAGTTCAGGAGTTCAGGAGTTCAGGAGTTCAGGAGTTCAGGAGGTTCAGGGTGGGATCGATCCGAAAATTGCAAGAAAGGAAGTTGTTTCAGTTACCTGAGTAGGGTTAAGCGCAGCGGGGGCTGACGAATCTCCTTAACTCCTTGAACTCCTTGAACTCCTGAACTCCTATACTCCATGACTCAACGACCTCGCCATTTCGCCAGTGACAACAATGCCGGCATCTCTCCGGAGGTGCTTGCGGCTATCGTCGAGGCGAACCAGGGGCACGTCGTTGGCTATGGTCACGATGATTATACCGAACGCGCGCAGGCCGCTGTCAGCGAGATCTTTGAGAAAGAGTGTGCCGTTTTCTTCGTGTCCAATGGCACCAGCGGGAATTGCTTGGCCCTGAGCGCCTTTCTAGAGAGTTATGACGCTGTCATTGCCCATGAGCATTCGCATTTGGAAACGGATGAGTGCAATGCTTTGGGTCACTTTGTACCCGGCGTTAAAGCAATTCCGGTGGGCGGACCCAATGGTAAGATCCATCCAGAAGCGATAACGCAGATTGTCAGCTCTCAACGCCCGGTGCATGGTTCTTTGCCTCGAGCCGTGTCGTTGACCAATCTATCCGAACTGGGCACGGTCTATCGCCCTGAAGAAGTCCGGACAATAGCCAACGCCGCCAAGCGCCTCGGATTGGTTGTTCACGTGGATGGGGCCCGATTCGCTAACGCGCTGGCGTCCATTGGTTGTTCACCCGCTGATTTGAGCTGGCGATCAGGAGTCGATGTCCTGAGTTTTGGTGGAACCAAAAACGGGCTGGGATTTGGGGAGGCAATTGTTTTTTTCGAGCCTTCATTCGCCGGCGAATTTGAGTATCGATTAAAACAGACAGGCCAGCTTGCCTCAAAAATGCGGTTCTTGTCTGCTCCGTGGCTTGGTTACCTCAAGGACGGTCTCTGGCTTGATCGAGCGAGACACGCCAACACGATGGCGGCACGCCTGGAGAATTTGATTCGAGGCCTCGCCCAAGCCGAGGTGCTTTACCCAAGAGAAGGGAATGCCGTCTTTGCCAGGATACCTGACCAAGCGGTGGACAAACTCCATGAACGAGGCTGGCGATTCTATAACGATGTCGGCCCGGATCGGGCTGCTCGACTGATGTGTTCGTGGGATACGACAGAAGAAGACGTCAACGAATTCGCGGACGATCTCAGAGTCGCATTAGGGTAGAACGTAAAAGCTGTTCATGAACGCCCGTATATCTGCGTCCTGTAGGGCGTTGTCATAAGCCTGGCTTAGTCCAGCGACTTCATAAACAAGTCCGTGGTAGAAAAACATATCGACTACCATAGCGTAGTTGCGACCGTTAAACCGGTGTCTTCCGAACAAACGATAACCGTTGAGCCCGTGCTCGGTGATTTGCGTAGTCGTATTGAGAAATCCTAGCCCGCGGCCGAAGAAGGATTTGTCGAGGTCGTCTAAGCTCTTTTCGTTGAGCACAAAATGAGGCTTGTCCTTCATATCGACTATGCCGAGGTAGACGAGGGCGCCGAAATCCTGGCGCCGTGCTCCGGTTAATACTCCCCCTTCATCCCCGGGCACCATGGCGTACCATGGTAAGATGTAGCTGCCATCAGGCAGGGCGACTTGGCAGTAGTACTCCGTTGATCTCCAAATGGCGGCCCTGCCAGAGGACGCCAAGCCGCAGAACGCGGCGAATAGCCACACAATCGTAGAAAGACGGCGCATGATTTAATAGGGGGAAGGGGGATTATTTACCACAGAGACACAGAGAACCTGAAGGAAACAATCGCGAATGGACACGAATACAAAGCCATAATCACAAATGAACACAGACTTAGAAGAGCCGCGCGGGGCGCCCGGTGTGGAAATTTAACCGTGAATGAACGTCAAAATAAGAACCGACTCGATACCGCTTTTTGTCTGCCTCAATCTGCGTTCATCTGCGGTTGAAGGATTTTATATTCGCGTTCATTCGCGTCCATTCGCGGTTGTTCCGTCTCTGTGTACTCTGTGTCTCTCTGCGCTGAAACTAGTCGGGTTTAGATGATAACGCCCGTCTTATCGTGAGTCGCTGAACCAATTTGGCAGAGCGTGTCGAGCGTTTCGCCGAACAGTTCATATAATTGCTTTAGTCGCGCGAGATTTTTGATCTCGCTGCGGGCCTGGAATAGCAGTTCGCCGACGCCCTGCGGGAAATCGGCGGAATACCAGCCGCTATGTTTGCTGGCGTTGAAGAAAACTTCCGGCTGATCGCATAGCAAGTCCCGGATCTTCTCGTGCGAAAATAGCTTCTTGGCCTGGTCGAGATTGTTGCTCTTAATCACAAAAGCGTCGTCGAAATCGGTAACTCCCACCTGCACGTCCGAGTCATCCGCCGCGTGCTCATCTTCGAAGCTGCCCACCCGGTATATGGTGAAAATGAACCCGTCTTTGTTAATAAAGGGGGCGCGAAGCCGGGTATAAATTGCGTTACGGTGATCCTTGTAAGTGTCTAAAGTGACAATCCAGTATCCCACTTTGGCTCTTACCTTACTCTCTCCGAGCCAGAAACCGCCGTCATAAAAATCTCCGCCCACTTCATCAGCGAGCTTTTCCCAAATTTCATCGCGGGTTGGTCCGAAAAAACGATCAAGTATGGCCATATGCAGTCCTGGTAGTCAGAAGTTTGTAACATTTAATCAAGTTTCGTGCTTGGCAAAAGGTCTTTTTAGCCTGCGCGGCGTGCAAATGCGGATGCATTTGCACACCGCGCAGGCTGGTAGCCCGGAGCTGCTACAAATCTCTAAGGATTTGTAGAAGCTCCGGGCTTCGACAGAAAGAAATTCCGTTGTCGCTGGGTGATCGGTACACCGAGCCGTTCCAGGACCTGCAACATATCTTCCCAGACCTTTCTTTTCTCTGTCAGCGCCTGGTTTCTCAACAGATACGACGGATGAAATGTCGCCATGACCGGGATATTTCCGAAGGTGTGCCAACGGCCTCGAAGCGATTTCATCGGCTCCGCCGTCCCAAATAAACCCCGCATTGCGACCCCGCCCAGCGCAACCATGACCTTTGGCTGAATGATCTCGATCTGGTCTCGGAGATAGGGCAGGCAAGTCTGCATTTCTTCCGGGGTCGGCTGCCGGTTTCCTGAACTTCCCTTTGGCATATCAGGCCGGCATTTCAGTACGTTTGCGATATAGACGTCGCTGCGCTTAAAACCCATCGTCTCGATGATCCGGGTCAGCAGTTCGCCGGCCCTTCCAACGAAAGGTTCTCCACGTAGATCTTCGTCCGCCCCTGGGGCCTCTCCGACGAACATGAGATCGGCACTGGGATTTCCAACCCCAAATACAACCGTACGCCGGAACTCAGCCAGATGAGGACATTTTCTACAAACGAGAACTTTTTCTCGGAGCGCCGCGATCCGTTGTTCGCGATCTTCGGTAGGGCCGAGCTCCTGCTCGTCCGGTTCCCCTACACCAGGTGTGTCTTCTCTAACAACACTGACGGACGAGGCGGAGCTCGTCCCTACCGGATTCACGGATGAGCGGGAGCTGATCTCTGCCGGGGCCGAGATCTGCGAAGACATTTCCTCCGCTCCATCTCTTCTCAATCTCTCAATCCGGACGATTATCGCCTGATCAACTCTAGGTCGATTTGCGGTATCAAGGCCTCGAAGTTGCCGCAAAAGAATGTCCAAGCCTTGTATGAATGAGCTCATCAGGATCGATTCCGAATTCGATAAATTCTTGCGGTACTTCTGCCCTGAATGCCACCCAATTTTGCGTCATCGGATGCTGAAAACCCAGCCGCCAGGCATGAAGCATTAAGCGACTAGCCAAAGCGCTTCTCCCGTAGAGGACATCGCCAACGATCGGGTGTTTTAGATGCAGGAGATGAACCCGAATCTGATGGGTGCGGCCGGTCAAGAGCCGGCAAAGCACCACACTGTTGTTGTTGACCTCTTTAACGACTTCATACTGGGTGTGGGCAGAGCGGCCTTTTTCAATCACCGCCATCTTTTTTCGATGGAACGGGTTCCGCCCGATCGGTTCTCGAATGTCGCCAATTTTCTGGCGAAATGTGCCACTGCAAATCGCCAAATAGATTTTCTCGACTTCCCGGTTCGCGAATTGCTGGCTTAACCGATGGTGAACCTCATCGTTTTTTGCGATGACCAGACAGCCGCTGGTTTCTTTGTCCAGCCGATGAACAATCCCGGGCCGGATTTCGCCGCCGATCCCACTGAGAGTTGTGCAATGATGAAGCAACGCGTTCACCAAGGTCCCATCGGTTTGTCCTGCTCCGGGATGAACTACTAAGCCGGCCGGTTTATTGATCACGGCCAGGAATTCGTCTTCAAAAAGGAATGTGATCGGGATCCGTTCGGGCCGTAAGTCGGTTGGGGCCACCACGGGTTCCTCGATGGTCACGAGGTCACCAGTTTGAACCGCGTGCCGAGGCTTTACTGGTTGCCCGTTTAATTGAATATGACCCGATTCTATTAGGGTTTGAACCCGGGAGCGCGAGAACTGAGAGCACTTTGCCGCTACTACAACGTCCAGACGACGCCTGGCATCGTCTTTTTCTACCCGGAACGATTCCGTCACAAGAAAGACCTCACCACAGAGACACAGAGTTCACAGAGAAAAAATTGCACAGCAAGACCGCGAAGGCCGCAAAGAGGGATTTTCTGTTTCGGAATCTTCGTGGCCTCTGTGACCTTGTTGTGAATATTTTCTCTGTAAACTCTGTGTCTCTCTAGTGATATTCGTTTGATGCGCTATTGAATGATGGGTCTGGCGACATGCCGAGCCGCATCTTGAAGTTCGCGGAGCAATTTTTGAGGCTCCGGTGCTCGCATTAATGCCTCCCCGACTAACACGCCGTCGATCCCGGCATTCGCCACCCGTTGGACGTCTGCGACCGTGCGGATACCGCTTTCGCTAACGACAGTACAATGGTCGGGGATTTTCGGCGCGAGCAATTCTGTGGTAGCCAAATCGACCTCGAAGGTGGCCAGATTGCGGTTATTGATCCCGATGAAATCGGCTCCAGCATGAAGGGCCCGGTCGAGCTCGGACTCGTTATGGACTTCGACCAGCGCGTCGGTGCCCATGTGTGAGGAAACCCGCAGTAGGCGATCCAACTCGTCATCGTTGAGTGCCGCGACGATCAAGAGAACGGCATCGGCTCCCGCAAGAATCGCCTGATAAATCTGGACCTCATGAAGGGTAAAATCTTTCCGCAGCGTGGGCAGTGGGATGTGCTGGTGGATCAATGCCAAATAGTCCAGGTGGCCATGGAAAAAACGCTCATCGGTCAGGACGGACACACAATGGGCGCCAGCTTCGTAGTAACGGGTTGCAACCGCCAAAGGATCGAATTCTTCCGCTATTATTCCGGCGGAAGGAGAAGCGCGTTTAACCTCGGCGATAAACCCGAAGGGCGCCATTTCGAGCGCCAGGCGGAAATTTCGATAGTGCCGGTGGCCCTGGGCTCGTTTTTCCCAATCTTCTGTGTGATTTAACCAGGGCGCGATCTCCTGGCGTTTGTAATCGATAATCTCGGCGAGCCTGCTCATGATTAAAAAGGGAGTAAGGAGTAGGGGAGTGGCGGAGGATGATCTCGGTCCGAACTGTCAGTGACAAAACAACGCCTACAATGGGTGTAATCTCAACCAGAGCCATGGTCTTTCGGCTGGGGACGTTGCCTTAGCCCAAGCCGTCGTGCGCTTATTTTACAACATTTACCCGGCCAGAGCAGGTCGAAAAAGAACTTGAAACCGGTCTGAGCCGGAGCAAGATAAGGATCTTTGATTTTAGCGCGGGTGTAGCTCAGTTGGTAGAGCACTTCCTTGCCAAGGAAGATGTCGCGAGTTCGAGTCTCGTCACCCGCTTTTGCCCGCTCGTTCCTCGCGGGCTACAGCGCGGCAGGCTCCCCTTTTCGCTAAGCTCGCACGTGTGTCATACCCAAAGGGCAAGAGCGTCGCGCCGGAGTAAGGGTTAGAGGGACGTAGGCGGACTGGTGAACGAAGATGCATTACGTGTACATCCTGGAATCGATTGCTACGCCTTCGGCACGACTCTTTCCCAGGCTGTAGCCTCGGAATAGAACGTTGAACTTCGAACTTTGAACCTAGAGCTAAACCGGTGGTCGACGGCCGCCCCGAAAGACCAAGGATACAATAAAAAGCACCAAGAAAATCACGAACAAGACGTGAGCAATCCAGGCAGATTCTCCCGCCACCCCACCCAGGCCGAGGGCCTCAGCGATGAGGGCGATAACTAAGAAT
>JAFAHI010000695.1 GCA_019237325.1 Verrucomicrobiota bacterium
GACGACCACCATGGCCGAAGCCGAGAATTATCAGCACTATCAAGTACTCCGGCGTGAAGACGGGAGCCTCTGGGAGTTAGGGAAGGGCGCGATGGGCATCACCTATAAGGCGTTCGACACCAATCTAAGGTGCACGGTCGCCCTAAAAGTGATCAATAACACTTACCTCAATAGCGAGGTCGCCCGGCAACGATTTCTAAGGGAAGCGCGCGCAGCGGCTGCACTGCGCCATCAGAACGTCGCTTCGGTTTTTCATCTCGGCTCGGACCACGATTGCTATTTCTATGCGATGGAGTTTATCGACGGTCAGACCCTTGCTTCTTACATCGAGAAGGATAAAAAGGGTCCACTGGATCCCGTCGAGACGCTCAATATTTGTCTGCAAGTCACTCGCGCTCTAGCAGCAGCAGCCCGCCAACATCTCGTTCACCGCGACTTAAAGCCGGCAAATCTGATGTTGGTCGACGAAGATGGCGAACGCATTGTTAAGGTGATCGATTTTGGGTTGGCCAAGAGCGCAAAAACCGAAGGCGACGACTCCGGCACTCTCACTCAAGCCGGCGGGTTTGTTGGGACGCCTCACTTTGCCAGTCCTGAACAACTGGAAGAACGCGATATCGACATCCGGTCCGATATCTATTCGTTGGGGGTGACTCTTTACTACATGTTGACGGGCCGCCCGCCGTTCTCGGGCTCAGTTCCGCAGATCATGAGTCAGCACCTGTACAAGCCAGTGCCATTGGAGCCGCTGCAAAACCAGCCCCAATGCGTGACCGACCTCGTGCTGAAGATGATGGACAAAGACCGGGAAAAACGTCCGCAAACACCCACGGACCTGCGACAAGAGATCGTCGCTTGTCTGGAACAATTGCAGGTCGGTGCAGCGCCAGAGCCATCAAAAAACCGACCGCCGGTGGCAACGCAGCAAACCGACACGGTCGCTACGGGGGAGGCTACACTGCCGGGGAGCGTTCAGCCGCTCGCTGCGCAAACGATAATTGGAGAGCGATATCAACTCGTCCGCGAGATTCAGGAAGTTCCTCAAGGTCGAAAATTTTATGCTCACGATCTGCGCCAGGCTCGAGGTGTCTCGCTTTTACTTTTCAGTGAACGATTCCTCGCGGATAAACCTAAGTTCACTTGGGCCGAACAAGAGGTAGAAAAGCTGCAGCAGTCTCCGCATGAATCGCTCAGACAGGTATTTTCCTTAGAAAGCACGAATCAGCAGTCCTATCTGGTTGAGGAATTCGTGGTCGGACCCACGTTGCTCGCTATTCTCCGGACTCGGGGCGAGCTAACGGCCCCGGAACTGGCGCCGGTACTTAGTAAACTCGCGGTGTTGGCGGACCACGCGACCACCCACCATCTCAACTCAGTTGATCTAAGCCTGAATGGGGTCCAGCTAACCTATCCCGGTTTGATCCAAGCAGCGATCACGCCCGGTCTTCTACAACAGCCGTTGTCCACCTGGCCGGCGTTTAATGTTAAAGTCACGCCCATAGACCTTTCGGCTTCGGCCTCCGGCGATTCGGCGGCAACTTGGACCGGCGCAGCGACTGTCGTTCAAAACGTCGCTACCGACGGGGGGCCTAGAAGCTCTTACCTCCGGATGTTGAGCTTGCTTGCCTACGAACTACTGGGCGGACCACGGGCTACCGTTGAGTCTAGCGGACGAGTCAGCCCGGTCCCAAGCCTCTCCGAAACGGGGAACGCAACATTGAGGCGAGGCATCGCTGACGACTTCGGTTCCTCGGTTGAGTTTGCAGACACACTCCTTCGGGTCGTGCGGGGAGAGGAATCAATGGCGACAGGTCCTGGCTCAGCGGCCACAAAGCAATCCGCAACGCCAACCATTCCCCTCACTCAAGAGGTTGTCCCGCCGGCTGCAGCGCAGACGCCGTCAGGCTATTCAACGAAGTCGCCGAGCACCCAAGGTGTTTCGATTCCAACTCAACTTACCACTGCTGGCCCGATGTCGTCCGGCGGAGCGACCGTAGCTCCACCACCGTTGCCGTCCCAGCCGCCAACGGTGCCACCTGCGAAACGATCACGAATCTCGATTTTCGGGTTGGTGTTTATCGTCGGCCTGGTCCTTTTGGTACTGGTATTGATAGGCGTTGGCGGATTTTTCGTATGGCAAACGATTAACAGCTTTCAAGGGCAAAACGTTGCCGAGGTGACGCCGACTCCGAAGCCGACTCCAGTCGAAACACCCCGGCGAATTACGCCGACACCGGTTCCGATTACTCCGAGACAACTAACACCAACTCCAACCGCTGCGCCGGTTCTGACACCGGCCCCGACCCCGGTTTTGACCCCTTCGGCGCCACCAGCAACCGACAAGTTGGCGCTCGCTCTAAAGTCCGCGGACGATCTGGAGCGCGCGGGCGATTGGGCCGGAGCGCTGAAGCAGTTTAACGGAATTCTTACCGAATATCCTGCCGGAGCGGGGGAGACACGGAAACGCCTGGACAATCTGCTGGCAGAGGTTCGCTCCAGTAAAACCAAGATCACCGCCGAAAACTTCCCTATTGTTCAGCCCGATATAGAGGCAGCGGCTAAGGCCGGTGTTGTTCAGGCGATGCTGCTCTTAGCCGAGAACACGGTTACCACTCAAACTGCTTATGCACTTGATTGGTTTGAACAGGCTGCCGGCAAAGGCAATATCACGGCCAAACGCGAAGCGGGTCTGCTACTCGCTCGACACCACAACGCAACCGATGACGCCAAAGCGTTCCAGTATTTGAAGCAGGCAGCCGACGGAGGTGATGCCTACGCGAAATACTGCGTGGCCGAATGTTATTACTACGGCAAGCTGGTGCCAGCCGATGAGACTACGGCTTTAACGTATTTGCAAGAGGCAGCGGCGTTGCGGAACCCACCTGCTATCGATCTCCTCGGATCTTACTATCGTAAGGTCCACAATTACGAATCGGCTATCGCGTACTACCAGCAAGCGATTGCCATGCAGTACTCGCGGTCGATGGCCAATCTTGGAGTGATGTATCTGTTAGGCGAAGGGGTTAACAAAGATGTGTCACGTGCGATGAACCTTTTTAAGCTGGCTGCTGATCGCAACGACGAGGTTGGATTATATCTCTACGGAACCGCGCTAACCGAAGGGATTAATGGCGTCAAGAACCGCACTGCCGGCACCCCCTACATCCGAAAGGCTGCAGAGATGGGCCACCCATTAGCCATAGAGTGGTGCCGCAAGAATAAAGTCCCCTACGGTCCCGTTCAGCAACCGAGCGCTCCGCAAAACGGTAATACTGAGCAGCCGAAGGATCACTAGGAGACAGGAGCTAGAATCTAGCTCCTAACCCTTCGCCGTTCAGACAAAACGAGCTTGAGCCGCAAGGCGGCACCTGGGTAGGCTAGCCCGCCTCGAACCTTATATGAAACTAAGTTTAACTACATCCGCCTGCCTTGTCCTGATCGCTAGCATCGGATTCACTAGCTGTGAAAACATGTCGCCGGAAACGACCGGCGTAATTGCTGGCGTAACTTCAGGAGCCCTGGCAGCAGGAGCGGCCAAAGCCGCCGGTGCAAATAATGCCACCGCCGCGGCAATCGGCCTGGGTACCGGCGCTGCTGTCGGCGCAATTGCTTACGTGATCGCCAAACATGAGGCTACGGAGAGACAGCGTCGCATTGCGGAAGAGCGAGCCAGACTAGCTTACGAAAGAATGTCCGCAGAGCGTAAAGCTCGGGTACAGAAGCGCCGTTACATCGCCGTAGCGACCGTTCAAGAGAAGAATGACAAAGGAGCCAAAAGCGTGATGATCTACGACACCGAATCGAAACAGGTGGTCGGGAACAGCGTTTACGATGTTAAGACCGCTCCAAAGGACGGCGAGGTCCAAAAATACGACAGCTATTCGGTTGAATACGTAGGCAGTTAAAACCGACTTCGCCTCGTCGCTTAGACTCCGAGAGGCTATGCCAGGCAAGCCGTCAACGAACGCGAGCGCAGACAAAGCCGGGAACGAGGGAACGAACATCAGAGTTCGTTCCCTTTTTGTCTAAAAGCCTCGAGAGATTTTCCAAGCGCGCGACTCGCTGCCGCGAAGTCCAGCTCGTTTTTTCCTCTAAGACCTACTTGTAGCAGGTAGGAACCTGCTCCAAGTTTTCGCGCACGGTATTCACCGGTCCCGTTCGCGGTCCAGCGGGTTGCCGGAGCGATTTTCCGCAGACACCCTCGTTTTTTAAGGATATGCGATTTGAGCATCGAAGCTTTGAACAGAACGGACAGCAC
>JAFAHI010000733.1 GCA_019237325.1 Verrucomicrobiota bacterium
GCGGGCTTGCCTGACAGACGAAGCTTTATCTCCGGAAGACGCTGTCGCCGCGGCTCGCAATGCCCCGCCGATGATTGGCTCTGATTATGTTCGAGAGGTCACAACGCCTAAGGCATTCGAATGGGACCCGGAAGATCGTTTGAGTCGGGAATGGACTTTGCTTAAGGGCGCCGAGACCGCAGAGATTACGGAAAACGGTCAAGCCTTCAAATCGTTGCCACCGAAGCGGCATCATATCGTCGCTTACGATTACGGTATGAAAACCAACATCCTGCGCCGGCTGCGCCAGCATGGGTTCGGAGTGCGGGTAGTACCGGCTGGGACCACAGCCAAAGAGGTGCTGAGTTTGAAGCCAGACGGCGTCTTCCTATCCAACGGCCCGGGGGATCCCGCCCCGCTAACCTACATTCACAAAGAACTCAGCGAACTGGTCGGCAGATGCCCTATCTTCGGGATCTGTCTCGGCCACCAGCTATTAGGTTACGCTTACGGCGGGAAAACATTTAAACTGAAGTTCGGTCACCGTGGGGGGAATCAGCCGGTTAAAGACCTCGCCACCGGAAAAGTAGCGATTACTTCACAGAATCACGGATTCGCTGTGGATCCGGATTCATTGCCCTCCGACGTCGAAGTATCACACATCAACCTGAACGACGGCACGGTTGAGGGTCTGCGTCACCGGAACCATCCCGTCTTCAGTGTGCAATACCATCCGGAGGCTGCGCCGGGCCCACATGATGCTACCTACTTTTTCGATCAGTTCAGAAAACTGATCGACGAAGCAAAGGCGCAAAAATAAATCACCACAAAGACGCAAAGGCCACAAAGACGACAACAGAGAAACAGAAAGCGTGAAGATCGAGGCCCTGAAGAAAATCCCTTCGTTCTAACCTTCGTGTTCTTTGTGTCTTTGTGGTGAAATTCTGGTTTTAACTGTGATATCGCCAGACCAACAGAGCAACGTGCCGGCGGTTATCTGCCCTCACACCGAGGCCTGGGACGGCTCGTCTTTAGACGGACTGACCGGTTGTTGGTCTACCGCTAGCCGCGTTTTCCTATCAGATAACCGGAGCGGACGGCCGCCGATTTGGGGCACCGAAATTCGCGTCGGTTGGCATCGAGATGAACTGCTGGTGTTGTTCGTCTGCCAAGATCCGGACCCGTGGGCAGCTCTTACCGAACGGGATGGTCCACTGTGGGAACAAGATGTGGTCGAGATCTTTATTGATCCGTTTGGTGATCTGGATTGTTACTTCGAGTTCGAGGTTAATCCGTTGAATACCGTATTGGACGTCTTTATACGCCAGGTTCGGAGCGGGATGCGAAAGGATTTCGCCTGGAACTGCGAAGGGCTTCGTACCGCAACGGGTTTATTGGCTTATGGATGGGTAGCCGGACTGGCTATCCCCTTCAAAAGCATGGGCGAATGTGACGCCTCTCGCTGGCGTATTAACCTTTGCCGGATCGAACATCCAAAGGATCAGCCTCGCGAGCTTTCGGCTTGGTCTCCTACCTTTAGTGGGACTTTTCATTTACCGGAACGGTTTGGGGTGTTGAAATTCGAAGGCGGGCAGGAGTTGGCGAGACGTGGGGCATGACGGGCGTGTGGGCTCCGCGAACGGATGGGACTTATAGGACTCACGGGACTAATGGGATCTGACATATAAGTCGTATGAGTCCCATAGGTCCTATCCGTTCGCGGAGCCACTCGTAAGCTCACTCCACAAGACGCACTTCCGACCACACGCGCCCCTCCCACCTCCCTGGCTTTTTTCGCCGGCAGCACCTATCTGGCTTGAAGACCGTGGCCTGTGAAGACAATTTCCCGTATGCCTAAGGAGGAACCTCTGGTTATCCAAGGCACGATCACCGAAGTTCTACCCAATACGATGTTTCGGGTGACGTTGCCAAACGGCCAGAAGGTTCTTGCCCATATCAGCGGAAAAATGCGGAAAAATTTCATCCGTATCGTCCCCGGTGACAAAGTGGAAATCGAGATCTCCCCTTACGATATGAGCAAAGCCCGGATTATTTTTCGGGAGACATAAGACCGGCGTTAGGAGCCTGCGCCGAACCCTGCTTAGCATGTCGAAGGGCCTGCCCCGAGCAAGCCTAAGGCGCGCGAGGGGTTGATTTTTCGAAATTAAAACCCGAGAGTGTTTTATAGTTCAGAGGTTAATTCACTCTCCACTTAGAAGACATAATTTTGGCACGAACTATGGAAACCAGTCCAGACTCAGATGCAGCGGCGGGCAGATCAAAAGAACATTTGAAAGCTGCGGCCGACGATTTCAAAACTGCGGCTAGCGCCAAAGCCGATGAAATTCGGAAAGCTGCGGAGAAAAAGGCGGACGAGCTCAGGGCCGCAGCCGAGGCTAGAGCTCACGAATTTCGTGGAGCGGCAGAAACGGCGTGGTCAGATGCTCGTTCAAAGGCAAAATTTTGGCAGAGCGAAGGTGAGGCTTACGTGCGAGAGAATCCAGCTAAAGCGATATTGATGGCGTTAGGCGCCGGTTTTCTCCTCGGACTGTTTCTTCGCAAATAATCTATGAGTTCAGATGCTCCGGTTGGAGCTGAATCGGAGCGCTCATCGACTGCCGACTCGGTTAAATACTGGGTCGCAACGTTACTCCGTTACCTGGAACTCCGGCTCCAGCTCTTGGGTCTGGAAGCTAAAGAGGCCGGATTACACCTGTTAATTATCGGCCTCCTGGTAACAGGTGTTCTGGTGTTATTTGCCGGCTTTCTCGTAATGT
>JAFAHI010000743.1 GCA_019237325.1 Verrucomicrobiota bacterium
TCGTTAACAAAAGCGGCTCCTACCACATCAGCCAGGACTTCCGGGTTATCGATCTGATGCATCTGTTCGAGCAGATTCGCGGGCAAGGGCAGCCCCAGCTGTTGAATCCGGACACAGAGCTCTTTGACTTTCTCGCTTAGAGCATCGGCTTCGATCGCATTCCCCATTCGGGATTCGATCAGCTCGATCTCAGCGATCCGGAAGGGTTCTTCTTGGGTCCATTCGACGATTCTAACCCGGGCTAGGCCTTGTAGAACCAGGTTGGAAGTGCCATTCTCATTGCCGACGCATGCTCGGATTAACCCGATACCGGCAACCGAACGCAAGTCTTCAACTCCTTGAGGTTCTCGTATCCCGGCTTTGGTAGATGCCACGGAGAACATTCGTTCACCGGTGAGGCAATGGCTTAACATCTGCCGATATCGGTTTTCAAAAATGTGGAGCGGGAGCAGCGAATGCGGGAATAGAACCGCATTCGGAAGAACCATGATAGGAACTTCGCGTGGAATACGAATCACAAGATCAAGTCAGGCGATCTAAACGCCGCGCAAGTTGATCAACATCCTTATCTCCCCGTCCCGATAGATTGACCACCACAACTTGGTTTGGCGGCATTTCATGGGCGTGCTTGATGACATAAGCCAGCGCATGCGTCGATTCGAGCGCAGGTAAAATGCCTTCCGTCTTCGCCACGACTTGGAACGCTTCCAGCACCTCATCGTCAGTGGCGTAGTCGTAATGGACGCGGCCGACATCATGCAGGTAACTATGCTCAGGCCCTACCGCAGCATAGTCGAGTCCAGCGGAGATGGAATGGGTGAGCTGGATCTGGCCGTCTTCATCGGAGAGTAGGTAGGTCTTGGTGCCTTGAAGTACACCTAAGCGCCCGCCTTGAAACCGGGCGGCGTGTTGCCCAGGCAAAATGCCCGTCCCGCCTGCCTCAACCCCAACCATAGCGACGTTTTCATCTTTCAGGAACGCGTGGAATAATCCAATCGCGTTGCTGCCCCCACCGACACAGGCGACAAGGAGGTCCGGAAGCTTTTCTTCAACGGCAAGAATTTGCCGGCGCGTTTCGTCTCCGATCATTTGATGGAAATCTCGCACCATCATCGGATAGGGATGCGGTCCGTACACGGTGCCTAAGAGGTAATGAGTTGTGCGCACATTTGTCACCCAGTCGCGCATCGCCTCGTTAATCGCCTCTTTTAATGTCGCCTGGCCGACGGTAACCGGGACAACCCTGGCTCCTAGAAACTCCATTCGCACTACGTTTAGCGCTTGTCGTTTCATGTCGGTCTCGCCCATATAAACGACGCATTCCAAGCCGAACCGGGCGGCAACCGTGGCGGTCGCTACGCCGTGTTGGCCGGCTCCGGTTTCGGCGATGAGCCGTTTTTTGCCCATTCTCACCGCCAAGAGGGCCTGCCCGAGCGCGTTATTAATCTTGTGCGCTCCGGTATGAAGCAGATCTTCGCGCTTAAAATAGATGCGCGGCCCGCCCAACTTTTGGGTTAATCGCTCAGCAAAATAAAGCGGCGTAGGCCGGCCGCAAAAAGTGCGTAACAACTCCTCGAACTGCCACTGGAAATGCGGATCTGCTTTTGCCCGCCCATATTCTTCGCGAAGTTGCTCAATTGCGGGCATCAAGGTTTCTGGCACAAAAACCCCGCCGAAAGTTCCGAAGCGCCCCTGTTCGTCCGGCAGCTGGCTGGCATCAATCTGTACGTTGGATTGCATGTGGCGTGATGCAGCGACGCATGGTTGGAGAAGGGAATCAAGTGCGAAACGGCGAATGGGCGATTCGGCGATGGTGCGAAGGGGGATGCCGGTAGGGCGAAAAACTCGGCGCGCCCAGGAGGTCAATTCGTTCTGTAATTTATCCGCGCCGGTTTTGAGCCGGGGATTGAGCTTGGCCTTGCCCAAGACGCAGGACCGTCTGGGGAATCTCTTTTTGGTGCGACACGCAAAGGCCGAACTACCACACGAAACTGCTCAAAACCGGCGCGGATAGCCTCATCAGCAAGCGATGTCCAGCGCGCGCCGAGTTTTTCGCCCTACCGATCCTGACACCCATCAACGCCCATTCGCCGCATCAGCGCCCACCAAGCAACACATCCACACTCCGCCGGTGCGGTGTGGGCATGGGAAGATCGGGAATATCTTTGACTCGATGATAGCTGTTATCGGGCGCTAACACTGCGGGCGCTCGCCCGGAGAAAACTTTCAGATGGATTACAAACCGAGTTACCGAGTGGCGCATTTCAAACACCGGCACTTCGTCGTTTTGGATTTCGTCAGCTAACGGCAGGGTCCACATCCCTTTCCATCGTGGTCCGGCGCATTTTCTGAGCAGGATCTGATCACCACGGCGAATCCATCGATAATTCTCTTGCCGCCGCACAACTTCAGCTCGGACGCTCTTGCGAGGAATATTCTGCGGATGCGAAGCCCGGCAATAGGTCTTGACCGGGCAGCGTTCACAGGCTGGCGCCCGCGGAGTGCAAACCAATGCGCCCAGTTCCATCAGCGCGGAGTTAAATGTCCCAGGTTCCGGGCCCCTGACCAAATGCTCGGCCAGTTCCCAGAGCGTACTTTTACCTGGTTCGCGGTCTATCGGGGTCTCGAGGTTGACCAGGCGGGCCAAAACTCGAATTACGTTCGCGTCCAGGATGGGAGCCGGTAGATTGAACGCGAAACTGGCGACCGCGCCGGCGGTATACCGGCCGATACCGGGCAATTCCAGGAGAGACTTTATATCGCAAGGCAGTTTGCCGCCGCAGTGCTCGACCACCCAGCGAGCGCACTGATGCAGATGCCGAGCTCGGGAATAGTATCCCAGTCCTTGCCACGCATGCAGGACATCGCTTTCATCCGCATGCGCTAACGACTCTAGAGTTGGAAACAATTGAAACCAGCGATCGTAATAGCGAAGGACGGTAACCACCTGAGTCTGCTGCAGCATCATTTCTGAGACCAGGATGCGATAAGGATCTGCGGTTGTTCTCCAGGGGAGTATTCTGCCGTCGAGCCGGTACCAGGCAATCAAGGCCGCGCGAAACCTCGTGCTTTGGAGCTCAACCTGATTCATGCTCAGCAGGTGACTTCGTTTTCGTTGCCTTTAAGCGCCACCCAAGCAGAGAAACTCCGCGAATTATTGGCAGAGCAAGACTTCGAATTCATCAGCCGGCCATACATGCTCTTTTTCGCCAAGAAAGGCAACCTCTCGATCGCCGCGTACGAAAAGGGCCCTAAAGTCGTAATTCAAGGCAAAGGAACTGAGGATTTCGTTAAATTCGAGCTTGAGCCCAAGATCACCGGAGAGGCCCGGCTTGGGTATGAAGAGATTTTACAACCGGCGATGTTCGAGCCCCACTTCGGGATCGATGAAAGCGGGAAGGGCGATTTCTTTGGTCCGCTGGTGATAGCCGGAGTCTTCGTTGATCGACCGATTGCCCGGCAATTACTCGACGCCGGGATTGTGGACAGCAAACGAATCGCATCGGACCAACGGATCATGCAGCTCGCCGACTTGATCCGCGGCACTCCGGGCATCACAACCAATGTGGTGCAGATTGGACCAGAAAAATATAACGAACTATATGACCGTTTTAATAATTTGAACGATCTGCTCGGCTGGGGTCACGCTCGGGTGATCGAAAATCTCTTAGGGGAACGGCCGGATTGCCCTCGGGCGCTGTCCGATAAGTTTGCCAACGAGCGGGTGGTGCAGCGCGCATTGTTGTCCGCCGGGCGGAAGATCAATGTGGAACAACGCACCAAGGCCGAGGCGGACATTGCCGTAGCGGGCGCTTCCATTCTTGCTCGGGAAAAGTTTGTGCGCTGGTTAGACCGCAAAGGTAAAGAGATCGGAATTGCTCTACCCAAGGGAGTGTCTGCGGCGGTCAAAACCGCCGCCCGAGATCTCGTGACCAAACACGGACAGGAAGCGTTACATAAGGTTGCCAAGATGCATTTCCGGACTGCGGCCGAGGTGATTGGTGTTTAGCAGCCCGATTCGTCGTCCCCCTCATGCCGTCCTCGTCCTCGAGAGCGTTCACGACGACACCGGTTACCTCGTTGGTAATTGCTCACGCAGGCGAATTCGGTTCCAAGCGTGGTCCGAAAGGTGGAGAACTACTCGAACGTTTCGTTGTTCTAATAGTCAATCGCTCCGGTTAACCCGAATCAAAGACAGCTTGTGCGCCGAAACCTGCGCTCTTTGTTGCTAACCGCTCGAGGTTCGCTTGGCAAGCGAGGCGCTCCACAATAAAGAAGTTGGCGAAGGCGGAAGGAGCACGGCGACAAGAAACGGTCCACGCCGGGGGTCGTGTGAAATGCAAGAGTCGTGCCAGATCGTCTCTGATATCACCTAAACCGCGCCCTTCCCCTTAAATACAAGGGTTCCAGGGTTTTGACTTCCCGTAAATCATTCGGGTGAAATGCGATAATCCCTTGCCTGACTCCCGTTCTTGTAGATAGTTCCAATTAATTCAGTCCGGAGATAATGGAGTTGAGCCTCAGGGACTGACGGTTGCTGGCCGACCGTTAATGCCAGGATAGTCGAACGTTCGAAAGGAGTTCAAATGTCAAACCTAACGAAGCGGGAGATCGTTGTAAGAATCTCTAACGATACAGGCTTAGTCCAACATCAGGTCTTCGACGTAGTTCAACGCACGCTAGATCTGATCACAGACAGCCTGGCCCGAGGCGAGGATGTAGAGTTAAGAAACTTTGGGATATTCGAAGTACGACTGACCAAAGAACGGGTTGGAAGAAACCA
>JAFAHI010000039.1 GCA_019237325.1 Verrucomicrobiota bacterium
CCTTCTTCCGGGTTTAGTGTGGGATTTTAATAAGGCTTCGAGGTGCATTCTTTCCCTTCAAAACCCCTTAGTTACTGGTTCTAGCGGGGTTTTGAAGGGAAAGAATGCGGCCGAGATTGAATTTTGCGTATGATGACATCGCTGAACGCCGATAAATACTTGCTCTCAGGCTCTCGCCCGCCCGTAACCCTTGATTAAAATCCCACGCTAAATCCGGAAGAACCCACAGTTCACAGTTCACAGTTCGCGGTTCACGGTTCACGGTTCACGGTTCACGGTTGATTCCGTTGAAGAAGCTGGGTATTTGCGGTGTGCACATCGGCTAGCAGGAAAGAGCGACTGGCGACAAAGTAGAAGCATGCGCCAGGCCCAGGGGCCGACGGATTCCGGAAATGGGGCGGAAAAAGGGCCAAAACGGAATAGCGGGCGTTTGAAAGTATTGGCACTGAGCGTCATTTGGGGCCGGTTTAGGCTCAATGGCGGCGTGCAGCCACCTTTTAATGTTGCAGGCCGTTGCGATGAAGAAGTTTTGGAGCTCGACTTTAGCAAAACCACGATAACGACTGCGCCGTAAACCGTGAGCACGCACCAGTTCGCTGATGGTGCCTTCAATGGCATTGCGCTGCTGCATGCGCTCCTTGAACTGCTGGGTCTTTTGTTCTCCACGGCGTTGCTCCAAGAGCTGATAATGTTCGCCCACGGTGATAATGCGATGAGCCGCCGAGTTGCTCAAGCAATCGGCCCGCAGCTCACAGTGGTGGCAATGGCTGGCCCATTCAAAACGATAAAAAACTTTGTTTCGAGCTTGTTCATGAATCCGGCTACATTGCTTGCTCACTAAACCCGCGGGACATAGTGCTTGGCGAGCGGGAATATCGATTTGAAAGTCCTCCAGTCGATAACCCGCTGTGATTTCCTGCTGATAAGGACTGGCTTGAGCAGGCCCCACTAGTTGCCAACCTTCTTCATTGGCTTGAGCAAGGCGCTCTGCGGAGACATAAGCGCTGTCGACATAAAGCTCGCTAAGCGAGACTACCTGCGTTTCAGCTTGAGCTTGCAGGGTCTTTTCCAAACCGGCGGCATCGCTTTCGGTTGCCCTTTGCGTCACTATCGAAGTGATAAAGCTGGGTTGGGTTTGCTCGTTGCTCTGGGGCACCGTTTCAGCCACTTGCACCTTGTAACCGACCCCCTTCTTCTGGTGCTTGCCTTTGCCCTTAGTGCTCCATTGCGCTTCGGGATCGTGAGGGTTTTGAATCACTGCCCCAGCATGCTTTTGGACCGGCTCGGGAAGTTGGGCATCTTTTAATTCGTACTGCTGAGCAAAGACTTCACGCAACAGCCTCAGTTGTCTGCCTTCGCGCACCTCGGTGGCCAGTGCTTCAAGCCACTGCAGCAAGCGTAAACAGTCATTTCCAGCTTGACGTTGTTTGTCTTTGAGCACCTCGGCACTGCTCTTATAATCGAGCTTGTTCTCCACATAACGTTCCCAAAACAAAGGCCAAAAATCGGGTAATTCTCCAGGCTGAAGCACCCTCTGCAGTTCCTCTAAGGCTAAACGCAATGTCTCCCGGATACATTCCAAAGCACTCAAGAGTGCCACTGCCCCTAGGATCTGGCTCGAATCCAGCCGCTGCTTGGAACGCTTCTGCACAAAGCCCTCCTGGCTTAATGCTTTCAATAGCCCATTGAAAGCCAGATTGCTTTTTCCGCTCACGATGAGCCGATCGCGGAAATTGCTCAGATTCGTAAAATGAAACCCTTGGTAACTGAGCTTTAGATTCAGCGCCAATTTCCAGCCCAGGTGATACTTCACCAATTCGGCAGCTTGTCGGTCCGGTACCCGTTCCAGAAATTGAAAGATTAATACCCCAAACAACACTACTGGCTCGATCGCCGGTCGACCATTTCCGGCATCATAAAGCTCCTCCAGTTCCTGGCGTTGCCCCACTAGTATCGGCCAAATCTTGGTGGCAAAGAGCTTATATTTATCCTGCTCGCTGAATAGCTCGGCTGCGATCGATCCCAGACTCTCGAATAGGCTGCCCTGCAGCTCCAATTGCGGTAAACTCATCCTTGCCACAATTGCCTAGCAAATTTTCCAGAAAGTGGCCACCCTGAACCAGGGTTTTTCAACAGAATCCACGGTTCACGGTTCACGGTTCACAGTTCACAGTTCGCGGTTCACGGTTGGCCGTTTTGAAGGTTCAGGATTGGTTCACAATTTGGGATCTTAGCCGTGAAGATCTCAGCCTAAGCTTTGCGCCTTCGACCGGAAACTACCAACTGGGAACCGCGAACCGTGAACGGCGAACCGCGAACCGTGAACGGTGAACGGCGAACGGTGAACGGTGAACGGTGAACGGCGAACTGTTAACCCTCTACCCGCACCCTTACCAAAATACTAGTTCCGCGACCGCGCGTGCTGCGGATGTGCAA
>JAFAHI010000783.1 GCA_019237325.1 Verrucomicrobiota bacterium
GGAGACCAAACTTCAGATTGCCGGTTCCGAGATCGATGTGGTGTTCGGTTCGCCGGTATCTGACGGTCTTCGGGAGCTGGTTCTTGATCGGATCAAACTCTCGGCTAAAGCGATCGTTAATTATTATCGGCGGTATCCGGTGCCGGAGGTGCGAATCGATGTCACTCCCCATTTTGGGAAGGGCGTGAGCGGTGGCCATGCTTCTGGTTGGGACGGAGCTCGTATTCGACTTGGTGTCGGCAAGGAGAGTACCGCTGCCGATTTTGCCGAAGATTGGGTAACGACTCATGAGATGGTGCATTTAGCGTTTCCCTCGCAAGAAGATCAGCATCATTGGATCGAAGAAGGGCAGGCGGTCTATATCGAGCCAGTGGCAAGAGCCCGGATCGGCGAGCTTACGCCTGAGAAAATCTGGGGTGATATGGTTCGGGATATGCCGCAAGGGCAACCAGCTCTGGGAGATCGGGGCCTGGATTATACTCATAGCTGGGGACGCACTTATTGGGGCGGAGCCATTTTCTGTCTATTGGCTGACGTGCAGATTCGGGAACGGACCCATAACCAGAAGGGCTTAGAAGACGCTCTGCGCGCGGTGTTAGCGGAAGGTAACATCGAGTCCGAATGGCCTCTCGAACGCGCCATCGCCGTCGGTGATAAGGCCACCGGTGTTCCGGTCTTGCACGACCTTTACGATCAAATGAAAGCGACACCGGTTACCGTCGATCTCGATGGCCTTTGGAAAAGGCTTGGGGTGAAAGAGGTAAATGGGAAGGTGGTCTTTGACGATAGTGCGCCTTTGGCCGCGGTGCGCCGCGCTATCACGGCGCGGTAGGGACGAGCTTCCTGCTCATCCGTCTTTGCGCTGCAACAGCTATCACATTATTTTTATGTTGCATATCCGAATTATATAACTAAATATTGTAGCGTTATTATATGGTACATTACCCGCAGCGCTCGCGCTCAAGTAAGGGCGTAACCAAGGTCGAGTCCCGGCCGACTTTGGTGTTCATCACCGTTGCCACAGCCTCCCGTGTTTCTTGGCTAGCAAACGAGGAAGTCCATTCGACGCTCCGCGATATCTGGCGAGAGGCGGATCGTTGGGAGACTGGGTACTACGTTGTAATGCCCGACCATGTCCACCTTTTCGCCTGGCCTGGTAACATAGAGCACGATCTGGACGAGTGGGTTCAGTATTGGAAATCTCTTACCACAAAACGACTCGGTCGTTCTGTTCGTCGTTGGCAGGGATGTTCATTCCACCACACAATCCGATCCTTCGAAAGTGCAGAGGCCAAACGAAGTTATGTTCTCCAGAACCCGGTTCGTCGGGGCTTAGTGGAAAGGCCGGAAGATTGGCCTTTCCAAGGCGAGATTTTTCGAAACAGAGAGTGGTGGTAGACTCCGAATGATGCAAAAACGGATGAGCAGGAGCTCATCCCTACCGTATCCCGAGCCGGATGCGATAGCACCAGAACCATCGCATGGTTCGATTGCTGAAGCGTTGTTGGACCGTTTCCCGCAAACGATCCAGTCCGACGTTGGCTTCCGTGTACCCGTGCTTCAGCAAATCCGCGATGCTTCCCTGGCTTCTGACCAGGCCGACAAAGCGGTCGCTATCGCCGCAATCGGTATTCAGGCAGGCCAAATCTCGGTTGTAACGAAAATGGCCGCTCTTTTTGATCTGTTCCAGATGCTGATTCTTGGGCCACTTTTTGGCTTTGCTGATCCCGGTCTCCGCCAACAATTCGTCAGCATGCCGATGACACTCGGCAAAAGCGGCATCTGCGACCGGATCGCACACCGGAGGCCAATCACAGTCATAAGCGGCAAAGACTCCGCCAGGACGTAGAATCCGAGCGATTTCCGCTAAAGTAGATACTGGATCCATCCAATGAAACGATTGCGAAGCGGTAACGATATCGACGCTCTGCTCTGCCAGACCGGTTTGATGAGCTTCTGCGCCCACGAATTCAGGACGAATCGGTGAATGTATCCATTCGGTCCACTGTCTGCCGTTAGTGCTTTTCATTCGTGTGCAGTCGCGATTCAGCATGCGAGCGCAATGCCTCCGTAAAGATCAGATGACTTTGGTGCGCTTCTTCCGGGGTGACACAATAGAAAGGTTGCTGCATTCCGGTCTTTCCGTGCACGAGTTCATCGCAAAACGCTGCCCACATCTGCAGGATAGTGTCCGTAAAACCAAACTCAAAAATCCCACCGGTGATTGTCGGATACGCGCTCTGATAGCCGAGATCGATGTGCTGCCATGCTTGTACTCCGCCCGGTTTGTACTCCATGACTTGGAGCGTCCGCGGATATTTGGTGGAGAATGCCATCGATCGCTTCGTCCCGATAACCTTTAAGAACCAGGTATTGGTTTCTCCTGGAGCAATGCGTTTCGTGTGCAACGTGATCGGGAAACAGTGTCCACCCGGCACTTCTACCTCGCTGAAAATCGTGGCGTTGTCCCAGGTAAGACAGGGCACCATCCGTCCTTTCCCGTCAGGCCGTTCCTTTACGATCTTGGTGAGTTGAGCTTGAACGCGACGAGAGAACCATCCGAACCTTAACGGCACATGCAACGCGTGCATCCCGAGATCTCCCATGCATCCGTATTCGCCGTTGAATTCGATCATCCGTTTCCAATTGATCGCTTTCTCCGGATTCAAGTCCGAGGAGTGTAGTAAGCCGCTCTCGACCTCGACAAACTCGCCGAAATCGTCTTCCAGCAAGGACCGGATAATGGCGATCCCCCCAGGATAAAATGGCAGCTCTGAGGAACAACGGACAAAGACTTTTGGGTGCGCAGCGATGGTGTCGTTGATCCTGTCGTTAGCGGCAAGATCGATGCCGAATGGTTTCTCTCCGAGCAAATGTTTGCCGGCCTTGATGATATCGCAGTAAACCTGCGCGTGAAGATTGTGGGGGACGGCGCAATAGATGGCATCTACCTCAGGCCGAGCGAGCAATTCGTGATAGTTAGTCGTGGTAAACTGGAGGGTAGGGACGCTCGCTCGAAACCAGTCGAAAGCTTTTTCGTTAGTGTCACAGGCCGCCACCAACACTGGCCGCACATCCAGATTGCTGAGATGAATCCAGCGGGCTGCCGCGCTCGCAAATTCGCGTCCCATCAACCCGAGGCCGATAACTCCGAAACGGATTTCCGTGCTCATCGGCTCAGTTTTCGCTCAGGATTCCTAGCGCCTTTTTAGTGTCAGCCCCATCGTGAACGATACTCATGAGTGCCCGGGTCATCGCTGCAGGTTTTTCATGTTGGATGACGTTGCGGCCGTAAACGATTCCCTTAACCCCTTGCCGCATCAGCTCAACCGTTCGCTCGATGATTTCCGTGTCGGACGCCTTTCCCCCGCCACGAACCAAGATGGGGACCGCGCCGGCGACCTCGACTACCCGGTGATACTCCCTGATATCGGTGCAAGGGTCAGCTTTAATGATGTCAGCGCCGAGCTCAACCGCTTGCCGCACCAGTGCCATGATCTTCTCGATATCACCGTCGACCATGTAACCGCCCGCTTTCTGGTTGTCCTGCATGACCAGCGGTTCAATCATCAGCGGCATCCCATATTCATCGGCTACCGGCTTAAGCAGACAAATGTTCTCGATACATTCGGCATGCACTTCCGGTTGCTCCGGTAATAAGAACAAATTTATGCACAAACAGGCTGCATCCAGGCGAAGCGCTTGCTTCACCGGGTCATCAATCATTCTGCTGAAGAGATAAGATGGTAACGTCTTGCCATAGACATTGGCCACGTCGGTCCGGAGCACGAGCGCCGGTTTCTGTTTGCCGGGGACCGATTGCAACAGGGGTGCTTGGCCGATCGTCAGCTGGACCGCATCTGGGCCCGCGGATATAACCGTCCGGATGGCGGACTGCATGTTCTCGATCCCGGCTAGGAAAGCCGCTTCATTAAAAAATCCGTGATCGATTGCGACATCGAAACATTTGCCGTCAGCGGCGAAGAGCCGGTTTATTCGTGGTTTGGCAAGCATGATAGATAGTAGGAGCGGGGTTACAAAACGGGGGTTGCACCGGGTCTCTACACTAACCGGGTTTGGGTTGCTAGTCCCGAGGCGAGTCGTTCTCGTCCTCGTCGTCCTCGTCCTCGAAAAGTTGTGGCGCGTTCATGTGATGTACTATCGTCCATCGCCTGGAGGGGAGCCGCTTTGGAACTTCTCCCGCGGCCCTCGCAACGTTCGCCTCATCGCTGGTCTCGCCTAAAAATATGAGAACAGGCGGCTCCCGGAAACGTCTCCGCGCGATGTATTCACCCGTGGCTTCGATTCGCTTACGCCCGGCCCATAGAGGCCGCGTCGCGTTGAGTCGTTCGCGGGAGCCGCCTGTTTTCACGCGTTTTCGGCCGTATTAGTGTTGAAACGAAAATCTCAGGGTGACCTGGCATATGCCAAAGCGGCTCCCCTCGAGGCGCTGGGGCAATCGCACATCACATGAACGAGCCGCAGCACTCGAGGACGAGGACGACGACGAGTACGAGGACGAAGATCGAGAGGAAAAGCGCCTCGCTTTCCTACCGCTCCGCCAATGCCCCCAGTTGCTCGCAAAAAGAAACCAACTCTTCATGTCCCAGAAGTCCTTGGATCAGTCGTTTCGGAATCCCGGACAATCCAACCTGCGCTCCGACCAGCGCACCGGTGAGGCAGGCGCGTGCCATGTTTTGGCCACCGCCGTTGATAGCGTGAAGAACAGCGAGTTCAAAATTGTCGCTGAATCTGGCGGCCAGGTAATAGGCTGCAGGCAGTTGATGATAAATCGCGCATGGCATGCCGTAGACAATGGATACCTTCCAGGCCGGCTCGATCCGAATCGCTGGATCCCGGGCTGCCTCAGCCATGTGCGATGGGGTCAACAAAGCATCAGGCGACGAAAATTTGCCTGCTCTAGGTGGGTCAGGATCACCAGGTCGAGGAACGCCTAAATCGTTGCTAGTGACGGCGTGAAAAGGGAGCTGCCCCTGTTTTACCAACAGCATCAGCTTATCGGAAAGATTCTCGTCGAGTGGTTCACCCCGAATTAATGCTGCCAATACGCAGTTGTACGCGGTCGACATCGCCACAATGGCTTCATCCGCTTGGGTTAAAGCACAATGGCCTGCGACCAAACGAGCCACTGCGGCCGGATCTTTAGCGTAACGCGCAGCCAACGGGATAGCGCGTTCGGCCGCCTCAGTCGTGTCCGCATGTCCTCCGGTCTCTTTCCAGCTCTTCCTCTGCTGAACTCGGCGTCTAAGCGCTTCTCGGATCGATTGGCTAGTGTAGCCGCCCGGACCATTCATCGGTGTCCCATCGAGGAGCGGGAACAATTCTTCGTCGACCCGACGAGTAAAATCGTCTTCAACATATTCCCGGTGTTCGAGTAATGAGCGGAGCAACATCACCATTAACAAACCGGTCTGATCTAGTTGGCCAGCCTTCATCCCGCTATGATATCGTCCGGGCTTGGGCTCAACATAACCGTCGATCCAATCTCCGTATTCCTTCCGCAACTCGGCGAGATCGTAGTACCAGTGAGGACCAAGTCCTAAGGCATCCCCGATTAAAGCGCCGAGAACGGCTCCTGCTGCACGATCAGCGATAGACGTCATAGTTTTGTCAGTATTTTCTTCGGCTGGAACGATTAATGGGAAACTCCGTTTGCCAGGCAAAGGGTCGCCAGAGGCGCCTTTCCTTTATGACTGCTATAATTATCCTAGTAGCCATTGCTAATAAATAAGCGCTTCTACTTCAGCATCGCGTAACCGGAGAAATTTCTTACAATAGATTGATTTTTTGCATGGACAAGAAAGCGCATCTGCTCCGCTTCGGTTGTGTCCTGGTTTCCCTGGAACTCGCGGTCATGGTAGCCTCGCTGGTTACCGGAGCGATGGCTTCTCTACCCGGCGACCTCCCCGTTAACGCTAGTCCATCGCCATTAGACACCGCGTCTAACTGGCTGATGGTGTGCCATAACATTCTTGAGATCGGTTTCTACGGTGTCTTCGCCTGGTTATTGATCGAAGATAACGGTCCTTATGCGATCGCTGGCTTTCTTTTCGGACTGATTGGGCTTAGTGCCATGACCCTCAGCATCTGCATAGAAATGCAGTTTTTGCATCGTCAACCTCAGTTGGCAGACCCATTCGGTTTCGGGTACGGCGCCATCGACGAGGAGCTTGGCTTGATTGGGCAGTTCTCCATATTACCCGCTAATGGTTTTTTCGCTTTGGCCACTCTCCGTCATCCCCAGAGTCGCCCGGCAGCAACGGCGATTTTGTTCATGGGCCTTCCCATTGGTCTCCTGAACCTCTTTATCCCGGACTACGCCAGCGGTTGGCTCCAATTCGTTAGCGATTGGATGGTGCCGGTGTTTGTGGTTTGCAAGCAAACCATCCTGCTTTGGTGGTTTGTGACACTGTTGAATCCGAAGTTCGCGCCCGAGCGATCATCGCCGGAGACCGACGATTTATGGGAGCGTCAATTTGGTAATCGTTCCGGAGGATAATAATCTCTTTTACTCTGGCTCGAACACCGACTCAGAGTTTCCTCGAACCGGTGGCCCCGAGTATTGATTTACTTTCGCCGGCTTTGCACCGCTGATTGGTGATTGCCTTACTAACCAAAAATCAGAACACCGGCAAGAAAGAGCAAGCGTTCATCGTGAACGCCAGAACGAACGAGGATTTTTTTGCCTCCGCGCAAAGCGAATACTAACAGAGCCCACTCGATCAGCGGCATGTGAGTTAGCAATCTATAACGCCCGAGCTATCTGACCGCAGGTATCTGCAGCAAGAAAACCGTCAGAGGTCCTCCTACCTCTTTCTGAGCACGACAACGCCGATTAACGAGGTGGTGGTAACAGCAGCCATGGCCAAGCCGGAGTTAATCAGTGCCGGGTGATGTTTCCGAAGCGGGCGCAGACGGGCTTGGGCTCGCCGCTGGACTGGGTGATTCGCTCGGGCTGGGGTTAGCATGAGATAGTCCTGGTCGCGGCGAACGGTGGGGAGAATGCGGCATCGAAAATGGGGCGAAGATATCCGCTCTTGAGATGGAGACCAATGCGCTAAAGGCCGGGATTAGGATTAGGGCAAGCACTAATCTTTTCATTAAGATCTCTTCAATTTATTCTGATGTGCATTGGACCGCTTTGTACCGGCAAAAGTTCACCGTCTTGTGTCCGGCACTTGATGTTTCGAGAATATTTAGGCATCATCCAAGCAAATCCCCCCAAAACTATGATCGCAGCGCTCGCAGTAGCTCCGCCGGGCCGGCCAGCTTGTCGCTCTCTATCCCTGGTTTTTAATCGCCGTCAGTCGAAACCAGTCGATTGCTGAAGGGTCATGCGAATCTTTGTTCCTAAGGAAGTGTATCCTGGCGAGACGCGGGTCGCGGTCGCGCCCGGTGGTGTTTCCAAGCTCGCCAAACTTGGGGCGGAGGTCGAAGTGGAAAAGGGAATTGGTGCCGGCATCAATTGGACGGACGAGGAATATGAAAAAGCTGGTGCTCGGCTAAGCACAGATCGAACCCAATCGCTCAAAGAGGCGGAGCTGATTCTCCGAGTCCGGAAACCGCCGATTGAAGAAGCCGCGGATTTAAGAGCGGCAATGATTCATGTCAGTCTGTTGGATCCGTTTAATGAGGAGAAACTTGTCCGGCGTCTGGCGGAGGCGCAGGTCACCACAATCAGCATGGAAATGATTCCGCGAGTGACGGTTTCTCAGCCAATGGATGTCTTGAGCTCGCAGGCTAATTTGGTCGGCTATGAGGCAGTGATTTTGGCGGCAGCCGGCATCAACCGCATTCTGCCGATGATGACAACCGCTGCTGGCACGATCAAACCGTTACGAATGTTCGTGATCGGCGTTGGTGTTGCTGGGTTGCAGGCGATCGCGACCGGGCGCCGGTTAGGGGCGTGGGTCGAAGCCTTTGATACCAGGCCGGTGGTTGAAGAACAGGTAAAGTCGCTGGGAGCCAAATTTGTAAAACTCGACTTGGGTGAGACGGGACAAACGGCCGGCGGTTATGCGAAGCCGTTAACGCCGGAACAGTTGCAAAAGCAGCGGGAACTGATGGCTGAGCACGTGGCCTTAGCCGATATCGTTATCACGGCAGCGCAAGTCTTTGGCAGAAAAGCGCCCGTAATTATTACTTCTGAGATGGTGCGCAGGATGCGTCCTGGCAGCGTGGTCGTGGATACGGCGATCGAGACCGGTGGCAACGTGGAAGGCGCGGTGCGCGATCAGGAAGTAAACCTGAACGGAGTTAAGATTATTGGGTTTTCCAATCTTGCGGGCCGGGTCGCCGGTCACGCAAGTGAGATGTATTCCAATAACCTCTGCGCCTTTGTGCAGTATTTTTGGAACAGGGAAACCAAACAATTCGGTCTGGACCTCAATCATGAAATCCTTAAGGCCTGTGCAGTAACCCATGGAGGGCAGATTGTGAATGAAACGATTAAGCAGGCATACGGCGCGGCGCAGGGGTAGGAGAATGACAAATGACAGAATGACAGATGACAAAAAAGGAGCTCAGCGCGCGGCCGTGGATGTCGGAGCAGTCGGGCAGCGCAGTAAAATAGGGAAGTAATGGGCGAGCCGATCGATGTGGTCACAGAGCCTCTCACTAATCACTTCTCACCTCTCACTTAAAGAGCAATGGCACCTGAAATTCTATTGGCGACATTCTATGTCCTGATTCTGGCCGCATTTCTCGGCTACCAAGTTATCTCCAGGGTTCCATCCCTGTTACACACGCCCTTGATGTCGGCGACTAACGCGATCTCCGGTATTTCACTGGTAGGTTCGTTGGTAACGGCCGGCGCTCATCAGACGCTGGTGAGCGCGATCCTCGGATTATGCGCGGTGATCTGTTCTACCACCAACGTGGTTAGTGGATTCATCCTCACCGACCGCATGCTGAAGATGTTTAAGCGCCGAGTGGCGCCGCCCTCCAAGGAGGAGAAATAATCAGTGGAACCGCGTACACTTTTCACTGAGCTCAGTTATATCGTCGCGTCAGTTCTCTTTATTCTTGGACTGCGCGGCCTTAGCCATCCGGAATCAGCTCGGAGGGGTATGCATCTGGCCGAGATCGGAATGTTGTTGGCGATCATTGGAACTCTGGTCAATCGCGAAATCGTCAGCTACGAATGGATCCTGGCAGGCCTCGTGGTTGGCTGCGCTATTGGAGTGCCCATGGGGTTGATGGTACCCATGACCGCTATGCCGCAGCGGACCGCGTTGTCGCATGCGTTTGGCGCCTTGGCCGCCTCTCTGGTCGGTATTTCCGAGTATTATCTGCACGGCGCCGGTCTTGGTCCCGTCAAAATGCCGGCTCTGAGTTTTGAGGTTTTGCTGGGTTCGTTGACGACGACGGGTAGTCTAATTGCCTGCGCCAAGTTGCAGGGCATATTGCCCGGTGCCCCGCTGACCTACAAAGGTCAGAACATCTTTAACCTATCGCTACTGGGCATAACTGTCCTTTGCTTCGTTTTGTTATTAACTTTTCCGGGTCATGCCGAGCTCTTTTATCTGATGTTGTTCCTGTCTTTTGTCTTCGGCGTGTTGCTGGTGTTACCGATTGGAGCCGCGGACATGCCGGTAGTGATCGCGCTGCTCAACTCTTACGCCGGCCTGGCTTCCGCCGCCACCGGCATGGTGATTGGCAACAATGTTTTGATCATCGCGGGCATGTTAGACGGCGGCTCCGGATTTATTCTTTCGATCGTGATGTGCAAAGCGATGAATCGCTCGATCACAAACGTTTTGTTTGGAGCGTTTGGCAGCGTTTCCGAAACGGCGTCAGCCAGCGACGGCGAGATGCACGCGACCAATATCGAGGATGTCGCGATATTGCTCGCATACGCTAGACAGGCGGTATTCGTGCCCGGCTACGGTATGGCCACGGCTCAAGCGCAACACGTCCTGCGCCAACTTGCCGATGCGCTGGAAGAACGTGGTGTTACGGTAAAATACGCGATTCATCCGGTGGCCGGACGTATGCCTGGACACATGAATGTTCTACTGGCGGAGGCGAACGTGCCTTACTCCCAGTTGCAAGAGCTGGAAGTAATCAACCCGGAGTTTCCAACGACGGATGTCGCGATTGTGATCGGCGCCAACGATGTCGTTAACCCGGACGCACGCGATAATCCGAAGAGCATCATAGCCGGGATGCCAATTCTAGAAGTTGACCGCGCAAAAACGGTGGTGGTGTTAAAGCGAGGTCAGGGTAAGGGGTTCTCCGGACTAGTTAATCCGCTCTTCTTCAAGCCAAATTGCGAAATGCTTTACGGCGACGCCAAGGAATCATTAACGAACCTGGTGCAAGCTGTGCATACTGCTTAGAAACGCCGTGATCGCCGGGAACGACCGGTAGGGCGAAAATCTCGGCGCGCGCTGACTAAGTCCATACAAATTAAGCGTGTCCGCGCCGGATTTGAGCCGTGGGATCGGACGTCCTTCCATCTGGTGCATCCGAATGGAGCACCGGGTCCTCCACCGATTCAACTGATGCGGTACACCACGCCCCACGGCTCGAATCCGGCGCGGACACGCTTAATTTGGATGGGTTTAGTCAGCGCGCGCCGAGATTTTCGCCCTACCGGTCGT
>JAFAHI010000075.1 GCA_019237325.1 Verrucomicrobiota bacterium
CGGATCGCGAGGACGCGATCCCTCCCGGATTTCGATCGCCAAAGAGTGTCAGGAGCGGATCCTTGTCGTCTGTCCATCGTTTCATAATTAACGCGTAGTTTTGTTAAGGTGCGGGATCAATGAATTCGATCGAAGTCGACTACGAGCTCGGTAGTTCTAGGATAGCTTTGGCAGGTCAGGATGAATCCACGATCGATTTCGTAGTCTTCTAACCCGTAGTGAGCATGCATCTCCACTTGCCCGGTTCGGAGATGGGCCCGGCAACTGGCGCAGACGCCCCCTTGGCAGCCATAACGCAACTCGAGCCCGTGACGTAGTCCTGCCTTTAAGATCGATTCTGCGTCTTTCGGCATGGTAAACAGATGTTCCCTACCATCTAAAATGATGGTGACGGCGCACTGCTGCTCTGGGGCAGGGGCATGATCGACTCGGGCGCCATTTTTGGGGGCGGCAAAGAGTTCGACCCTGATCTTCGCGACTGGCAATCCTTCGGATAACAGAGCCGCCTTGACTTCCTCGCGCATCGAAGCAGGGCCGCAAATGAATGCGTTGTCAATATTGCCCGCAGAGACCCAGCGCTTAAGCAAGTCCCGGCATTTGAGGTAATCGATTCTGCCGTTGAGTAGATCGCTTTCTTGTTTTTCGCGAGTTAGTATATGCAACACACTGAATCGGTTAACAAAGCGGTCTTTAAGGTCACCGAGTTCGTTCCGCAACATGACCGAGCTAGTGGACCGGTTGCAGTAAAAGAGCGTGAATTGGCTCTCCGGTTCAGCGATCAGCGTTGATTTGATAATGGAGAATATCGGAGTGATACCGCTGCCAGCGGCGAATGCGACATAGTTGTGGCGCTCTGTGCCTGAAAGAGGCACACCGAAGCGGCCCGAAGGTGGCATAACCTCGACTATCGCACCCGGCTCGAGATGTGTGAACGCCCAGTTCGAAAATAGGCCGCTCTGCGTCCGTTTAATGGCGATGCGCAGAGTGTCGTCTTGAACCGCGGAACAAATGGAGTAAGGCCGGCGTACCTCAGTTCCGTCGATGATCGCGCGCAGGATCAGATGCTGCCCAGGCTCAAAGGAGAACCTTGGCTTAAGCGCGTCAGGAACCGCAAATGTCACCAGCAGGGAGTCTGCGGTGTCGAAAATAACGTCGGCCACTTCCAGCGGGAAAAAAAAGCTGGTTTCAGAGCCCGCAGGCGCGACCTTCGTGGGGTTCAGTGACATTTGAAGTAATCGAATGGTTCCAGGCAAGAGTTGCAGATGTAGAAAGCTTTGCAGGGAGTCGAGCCAAACCGGCTCACAAGTCGAGTGTCAGACGAACCGCAGCGCGGGCATGTAATGAGGGTGGAGGGATTTGCCGCCTGAGGCTCCGGGGGTGCAATACCGTACTCGCGCAGCCGCTGCCTACCTCTTTCGGTCATCCAATCTGTTGTCCAAGCCGGAGAAAGTTGTGTTTCTACTCGGACTCTGCCAATCCCACGTTGCTCTAGTGCCCGCTGAATATCGGTCTTGATTACGGCCATCGCGGGACACCCCGAATACGTTGGGGTAACCGTGACGACTACGGTAGGGACGAGCTCCTGCTCGTCCGTTGCTGGAGAGCCCTCATTTTCCTTAGTAAATCTAACGTTGCGCACAATCCCTAAATCAACAACGGAGAGTATGGGTATCTCTGGGTCATTAACCGAGTCCAACCAAGCCCAGATTTCTTCAAGGGAAGGCAAGCTCGTATGCATATCGGTTACCATTGGGCGTGGGGATAAGCGCGCTGCAGGAATTGCATCTCAGCTAACAAATAGCCCAACGCCTCGGTGTGAATTCCTTGCTTTCCGCCGGTTTGCATCCAACTCGATTCCGGAACCTGAAGCGTGGCTTCGGTTAGGACGTCGTGGACTGCAGTTAGCCAATTCGTGCGTATCGTGCTCAAGTCCGGCCCGATACTCTCCGCACAAATCGTCTTATCGACGGTGTCAGGTGTGTAGAGTTCTCCCGTATAACCCCAAAGATCGTCGATTGCGTTTTGTATCCTGCGATTGCTTTCGTCAGTGCCATCGCCCAAACGAATTACCCATCCGCTGCTGTGGCGCAGATGATAGCGCACTTCTTTCAGGCTCTTTTCGCTGATCGCCCGAATTCTCTCATCTGTGGAGTCCAATAACTCAGTCAGCAGTAAGCTGTGCCAGGTATCAAAGTAGAACTGACGGACGATGGTGTAGGCGTAATCGCGATTCGGCTGTTCAAGCAAAAGGCAGTTCCTGAACCCGGCAGCATCTCGAAGGAAAGCGAACATGTCTGGTGTCCGTTGCTCTCCCTCCAACTCAGAGGCGTATTCCAGCCAATTCTGCGCCTGACCGTTCAGATCCAACGCGATGTTAGTCAAAGCCATGTCCTCCTCCAGCTCCGGTCCATGGCCGCACCATTCACCCAGCCGCTGGCTCAAGATGAGACAGTTATCCGCGAGACGGAGGACGAACTCGAGGCGATGGTTTGTTTGGAGGGTCAGGGGCACGGTGCGAATGGGGAGGGCGCGCGTCCCCGCGCGCCGTGGACGTGACGCACAACGTTAGGCATCGATATCTTTTCCAACCTGAAATACGCTCGGCTTCGCAAATCGAAGATCGCGGGGACGCGATCCCTCCCGTTACGCGCTCTCATAGATGCTTCACTTCCGGCGGCACGGTATAGAAGGTCGGATGGCGATAGATCTTGTTCTTGGCCGGATCAAAGAACGTATCCTTATCGATCGGGTCGCTAGCGTACAGGTCCGCCGAACGTACCACCCAGATGCTGATCCCTTCGTTGCGACGGGCATAAACATCGCGAGCATTTTCGATGGCCATCTTGGCATCTGCGCCATGCAGGCTGCCTACATGCTTATGGGAGAGTCCATTCTGGCTCCGAATGAAAATTTCCCACAA
>JAFAHI010000092.1 GCA_019237325.1 Verrucomicrobiota bacterium
TGAAATCCTGTTCCACAACAAACCATTGGCAACCAACCTTTTCTGCCGTCGCAACCAAGACCGGAAAATCGAGATTACCATGACCTACCTCCGCCATAAACGGTGGATCATCGTGCTTGGCCGGCACCCCATAATCCTTCATGTGCAAACTCACTAATTTTGTACCTAATTTCTGAATCCAACGCTCCGGACTTACACCGCCATATTGTGCCCAATAGGTATCTAACTCGAATGACATCGCCGGCGCCCGTTTGCCCAGGATGTCTAAAACAAACTCGCCATTTAACCGAGAAAACTCCATGGCATGATTGTGGTAAGCCAGCGTCAACCCGGCGCCAGATAGAACCGTGACCGCGTTGTGCAGTGCGTCGGCTAATTGGTTAACTTCAGACGCCGAGCCCAGGTTCACTCCTCCAGGGAAAGCGTACATTCCTAGCTTTGTACCGAAGGTTTGGAGTTTCTCGACAATCGCTTGTGGCTCCTCGAGCAATGTCTTGCCAGGGACGTGCGCAGCGGCGATCATCAGGCCGGCATCGCGGCAAAGTGCCGCGACTTCTTTGTCGCTGATGGTGCTCGAAGGAATGACTTCGACCGCTGGATAGCCAATCCCCTTCAAACGTTCCATACTCCGAGCAAACGCAGCGGAATCTGAAAGATAGTCTCGTACCGTATAAATTTGAGCAGCAACTTGTGAGAGTTTCATCCTTTGGATATTTCCGTTTCTTTTTTGTTTTTAGGCTTAGCCGATCAATTGCACCATTTGGGTAAAGAGTTCCAAGTCTAGTAAGAAATCTTCCGGTCCAGATTTTGGGAGCCTGTTTTCGGTCACATTATTGTAGAAAGCTTTCCACTCGGCCACAAACGGATCTCCCCAAGCCGGATGAGCATCAATCGTCGTCACTCCGCCCTCACCGTTGGACTCGGTCGTAATTACGCGGATCGGTAGATTCCGGACGTAGGGCGTGTCATACTGTACCCGGAGCGTCTTCTGCTCGCCAAACACCTCTAGATGAGCATCGAACCGCGGAATCTTATCGATGCCCGTCTCGAACTGGCAGACAAATGCTCCATAATCAAAGGCGGCAGCCAGATAGCGACCGCCGGCTCGTTGAGCCGCAAAAAGTACCTCGGCTGGCATTCCGATCAGCTCTCGCATGGCGGAAAGATCATGACTGCTTAGTCCCAGCATTAAACGATAGGCTGTCTTGACGTCCTCAGCCCGATTTCCACCTAACGCTTCTATCACTAACTCTTCATCCCGCCGGCTTGCCTCTTCCTGTAATGCTTTTAGCAAATGATTATCGCGAACTACCGCCGATGTTTGGTTGATGATCAACGAATTAGAGCCAAGAAAGTCCTGGACCCGGGCGAACTTGATATCGCCAATTTTCTTGACCGCGTCGCATGCGTACAGAAAGGCAGGCGCATAACGCCGCATGTAGCCAACTTGCACCACGACCTGACTTTTTCGTTGAGCAGCCACGATCTCCTTGGCTTCGCGTTGGTTCATACACATCGGTTTCTCCACCAGCACATGCTTCCCCGCCGCAATCGCTGCCAACGTTACTTCCGCATGAAAGGCATGCGGACTAGCAACTAATACGGCGTCGATATCGGATCGGCCTACCAATTCTCGGTGATCGGTCGCCAGTGCTCCGACATTCCAGCGTTTGCCCAGCGTTTCCAGAACCAGGGGGCTAATGTCGCATAACGCCGTGACTTCATATAATTCGGCCAACTGGCTCAAGCTTGGCCAATGCATAATCTGCGTCACTTCGCCGCATCCAACGATTCCTATATTGATCTTTCTACTCTTTCCTTTACCAGTCGTTCGCTGGTTGTCCGCTTCCTGTGCCTGATTCGACATAATATATTCCTACTGCCTTAACCTTTCACTGCCCCAGCCGTCGCACCCGCGATCAGATATTTTTGAACGAATAAGAAAAGGATCAGGGTCGGCACCATGGCCAAGGTTGCCGATGCCATCAGACTCCCCCAATCCGTTCCGTATTGTTGCATAAATGATTGGATACCCACTGGCACTGTCATCCGGTTTTCGTCTCGCAGGAAAATGCTCGAAATAAAGAATTCGTTGTAAGAGAAGAGGAAAGAAAAGATAGCCACCGCCGCGATACCCGGTGCAGCCAATGGTAAAATAATCTGCACGAATGCGCGAAATGCCGAACAACCATCGACCTTGGCGGCTTCATCTAAGTCTCGAGGAACGCTATCGAAATAAGAACGCAACATCCAAGTCGAGAACGGCAATTGTGTCACTGTATACACGAGGATGACGGGGATATAGTTATTAACTAAGCCTAGCTGCCGGAAAAAGATGAACAACGGAATGATGGCGAGAATCAAAGGAAACATTTGTACAATCAGCAAAGCTTGGTTGTAAGAACCCAGAACCACGCCACGAAACCGAGACAAGGCAAAGCCAGCTAGAGACGCTAGGAAAATCCCAAGGACGGTACTGCCCAGAGCGACAATACCGCTGTTTAGCAAGAAGGTCCAAAAATGGGTACGACTACTGATATAGAGGTAGTTAGCCAGTGTCGCCTCCGTCGGCAAAATACTCCTCGAGGAGAGAATACTTTCTGTAGTCCGAAACGAATTCAAGGCCACCGTTAAAACCGGAAAATTGACCACCAAAACGATCACTAATGCGAGGCCCAGTAACAACCATTTAGAACCGCGAATGGACGCGAATTTCCGCGAATTAAGATTTGGTTGTCTAGTGCTCATACAGCTGAACGCCTACCCTGTCGCTCCATTCAGAAGTGCCAACGCCGGACCCGCCCTGTTCATCTAAAGCTAAACCATTCGCGTCTATTCGTGTTCATTCGCGGTTTCTTCTCTTTCGTGTGCTTCGTGGTTAAACGGGTCTGCGCTGTAGGCGCATCATGATGGTGGCGAGCACCATCAGGATGAGCAGCGTTAAGAGAGCCACCGCCGCACCGCGACCGACATCGTTACGGCCGAAGGTGTAACGGTAAGCCAAAAGGATCAGGTTCTCGGTCGCATTTGACGGTCCACCCTGAGTCAACAGGAACGGCGTCTCGAAGTCGTTGATACTCCAAATGATCATCAGGATCGCTTGTACGATCGAGATGTTCTTTAGATGCGGCAGCGTGATATGCCAAAATAATTGCCAGGCACTGGCGCCGTCGAGTTTACCCGCTTCATACAGAGTTCCGTCGATGACTTGCAGAGCAGCCAAAAGACTCAACATCATGAACGGGAAACTACGCCAAATCTTAATTACAATGACCGCCACCATGGCCCAGTTGCTGTCACTGAGAAAATAGATGGGACCAATGCCGCAGGCTGCTAGAACAATGTTCACCAGGCCGCCTCTATCTGCGATTAACCATTTCCAACTGACAACAGAGACGATGGCCGGTACGATCCACGGAATTAATAAGGCGACCCGGCAGAAGCCTCTCCCGGGAAAGTCCAAGTTTAAGAACAGGGCCAACCCCAAGCCGATCAGATAACTGAAGACGACGTTAAATAGCGCGAAAATAAAGCTGAAATAAAGAGAGTGGTAGAAATCGGGTGAAGCAAATAAACGCAAATAGTTCTCCCAACCAATGAAAGCGCCGGTCCCGAGTAATGTTCCTTTGTGGAGACTATAGGAAACGCCCGTAACGAAGGGATACAGCTCGATAACGCAGATGAGTGCGAGTGAGGGTAGCAAGAGAAGATAAGGCAACGACTGGATGCCTGCCTTGGGCAACCGCCTCGTGGCGATCAAAGATCTTTGTCGGCTCGGTGTACTCGCTACGCTCATTTCTTGAACTAACGAACTGATATCACAATGCAATGGTGTGCCCTGGGTTGTTCTCGGGAGGCGCCTGCTGGATACTGATAGAGCTGCTTACCTGTAAAGCGCCTCCGCTTAATGCCCTGCATCGCCAACGCTCAATTGGCTAAGGCTATTTGGCTATTGACTATGCCCTTGGCTACTCTTCCATGATCGAATTCACCCGAGCGGCCGCTGCTTTAACTGACGCGTCCACTCCCTTGCCTTGAAGCAGGTTCTGCATCAGCGTCTGCATGACCCCTTCCCCTTCGATCTCATTCAGCTTCGGAAAAATCTGCGTTGAGTGAGTCGCCGTAGTTTTGCCTAGGGGAACATAGTTATCGAGAATGAACTTGGTCTCCGGGTTATTCTGGAAATAAGAGTCCGCAGTGAATGATTTCCTTACCGGCAACTGCGTCACCCGCCCTTTGAGCCAGAGGTCTTTTTCGTGTTCTGACCACCATTCCAGAAAGACCTTAGCTTCGGCTGGATGTTTGCTCTGTTTATAGAGCATGATGTTATTCACCCAATAAATCGTGCCCTGATCGCCGTGTGGTCCAACCATCGGCTTTAAGACCCCAATCTTGTCGCTAAATTTCGGTAGCCGGGTGCCCAGCCCAGGAGCGTGCAAAGTGAATACGCCTTTACCTTGGGTGAACGCGCTTACTTCATCTTCATCGTGGTAACCGGCGCTCGCCGGATAGACACATTTCATCTGGACCAAGTCCGCCAGGAATTGGAGTGCTTCCAAATTACGGCTAGACTCCAGGTCCGGCTTGCGGTCTTTGGTAAAGAGACCTCCCCCGTTATTCAGGAATCATGGTGTAAAGGTAATGAGAACCGAGAGTATCGCCGCAGGCCACCACTCCATATTGATCCGCGTCCGGCTTGGTTACGGCTTGCGCAGCTTTCTTAAACTCATCCCAGTTCGTCGGGGGTTGAATATTGGCAGCGGCCAACAGGTCTTTTCGGTAATACCAAACCCGGATATCGATCGCCCAGGGCAGTGCGACGTAATGGTTGTCGTACTTCAGGATATCGATCGTGTTGGGCAGGAAATCATCCAACTTACCGTTACTTTTCCATTGGCTGATCACGTCATCGATGGGAAGGATCGCGCCCTGATCGTATAATTGCACCGCTTGATACCCGGCTCCCGTGCTGACATCGGGTGCGGTGCCCGAACCGATGGCAGTCACAAAGGTTTGATACCAGTTGGTCCAGGGAATCGAGCGATAAGTGACGGTAATATCCGGATGTTCCTGGTTAAACTGCTCCACCAGTGCTTTCCCGGCGTCGATGTACTCTGGCGGCCCCCAGATCATGTCCCAGAATTGGAGATCGACATGGTCTTTCGCTTGAGCTGGAGAAGAGCTGACGAGTATCGCGATCGAAGTCGCGATTGCAGAAGACAACATCCTTAGGCTGCTAGGCGGTAGCCATCGAGCTTTCATGGTTTAGACAGGAAATCCTGGGTTTGGTGGGAGGAAATAAAGGCGGGATCACGTATCCAACATGATGGATCACGTGATCGATCATATAAAACGGCCGATTATGCCTGTCAAATCGGTTTTATAGCTCGGTAGCGATGAGCTCCTGCCCATCCGAGGACTTCCACTACGGTGAGGACTTGTCTCGCCGCGCCGCGATAAAAAAATCGACCACAAACAGGCACACGACATTTACCGCTAAGGCCGCCGTACCAACATGTGCGCCCCAAATCACGCTGACGCCCTTGAGCGCAAACCCTGACAGTAAAACCAAGGCAACAACGATCCCGCTAGCCACACTCCAGGCATGTGGCGGCGGTTTGCGCAACGATAATACTACTCCCGGGAACAGTTGCGTAATCCCGCTGTAACCGATCAGCAGCAGCCCGACCAAAGTCGCCCGATTGTACACCCAGAGACCGAATGCCAGCAACGCGAGCACGATGATCCAAAGCCGGGTATGCTGAGTCAACCGCTCTTCTCTTGCCGGGAACAAATTCCGGGAGAGTAAGCTTGCCGCGGCCAGAATTTGAGCGGACGCCGGTACCAGTGCGGCCAGACAGCCGGCGCCGGCTATGAGTCCAAGTAACCAAGCCGGATAGTGCTCTTGCACCACCAACATGAACGACTGATCGGCGTCTTGCCCCTTTATTCCCGGCTTAACCAGCAGCGCGGTGAAACCGGCAAAGAAAACGAGCAGCAACATGATTTGGTAAATCGGCAGAATCATGGCGTTGCGCCGAATGGTATCCGGGCCTTTAGCAGCCAATTGCGAGGCAAAAGCGTGCGGCCAGATGTAGCCGCCGAGACCGGAAAGCAGCACCGTGGATGCAAACCACAAGGTGCCATAATTCTCAGTAGGACCGGCTAGTGTCATCCAGTTCGGATGTATCTGCAAAACTCGGCTGATGACCTCCTGAGGCGAGCCAAAAAAATGGATTGGTAAAACGATTCCCGCAAATATGACTCCGGCTAGTACGAGAGCATCTTTTACCAGACTGGCCCAGGCTGCTCCCCGCAGACCTGAAATTAAGACAAAGCCAATGATCAATCCGAATGCGCCTCCGGCCGCTAAGACCGAATTGATCGCTCCATAGCCAGCAATCTGTAAGAGAATCTGGATTCCGGTTAGTTGCAGCGTGATGTAGGGAATCATAAAAACGACTCCGACCAACCCGGTTAGAAATCCTAGGGCTCGACTTTGGTATTGGTGCGCAAAGTAATCAGCATTCGTTAGCAAGCCGTGTTGGCGCGCGATTCTCCAGACGGGCGGCATGTAAAAGAAGATGGTGATACACGAGACCGTCAGGTAACAGAGAATGTAAAAGGCGGGTGCCCCCCTGCTGTACGCCCAACCGGCCGCTCCCAAAAAAGTGAAGCTCGTGTAGACCTCACCGGCGCTGAGCAGCCAAAGAAAAATGACTCCGAACGAACGTCCGCCCAGGATGAACTGAGACGGGTTCATCTTGATCCGGCGTACGCCGAAAATGCCGAAACCAATGGTACAAATGATCACGACCAGGATAATCAGGAGCGCGATCCAGCTTTTCATTAGCGCTTCCTCAACCGATCAACACAGAACAGAAAGATCGGCGTCAAGAGAACCCAAAAGACGCAATAGGCCAACAGGAACGGAAGCCCAAAGATTCTTGGTTCCAGTCGATTGGCCACAAATGGTCCGAGCGTCAATGCTAAAAAGGGGATCGCTGCCACTACGAGTGAGCCGATGGTAACCCCGTCCTTACCTGAATCATCAGGCTCGTTCTCGGTTCCCATTCAACAACCGTGCACGAAACCAGTGAAAGGTGAAAGGTGAAAAGTGAAAGGCAATTTGGTGAAAGAAGTCAGAATCCAGACACCACGAGAGAGCCGGCGGCGCAAGCCTGGAGGGAGCCGCCGTTGTTTCACCTATCACTTTTCACCTTTCACGTCTCGCCCCCTCGCCTGCCGGCCTCGAATCAATCACGCGCCCCCTTCTCCAGCACCTCTGCCACCTGTTCCTGGGTCGCAATATTGCGCTGCCCTTGCGGGTGAACCATGACGGCGATACAGATCGAGTGGCCGATCGGTGAGCTGCTAAATTCGAACGCGATGCCGCGTTTCACATCGTCGAAAATTGTTGGCGTCCCTTCTACCGGTGCCACATCCGGAAAATCTTTCCGAATTTCGTCAAGCGTTTTGCCGACCCCGATGCCGCCCGATGTCTTAAACCGGGCTATGGTTGTTCGGATCAAATCGATGGTCATACCGTCGGCTGGCTTCGCATCAATGACTCCATTGTTCACGGTGTGAACGAAGAACGTATCTAATCGCCCTTCCGGCCTGGACCACTTCCAGACTTGCCGTGTCTGTGACGTCCCTCGATCGACCCGATACAGTTTTCCTAGCTTGTTTAATTCCTGTAATCCGTTGGGACCAAGCGCTACCCCGGCTATGCTTGACCCAGGCACGATCGTTAAGTCGTGGGTAGCCATTGAGTCCGCCAATGCGTGATTAGCGATGGCTAGTACTGACGCGAGCAGAACCGCTTTGAGTTCCTTCATTTCGAGTTCCCGTTTGTGGAAGTGGACAGTCTCGCAAAACTACGCATTGGGCAATGGTTCGAATAGGATCCGCCTATGCCAAGCCTACGGCGCGACAGGACTCTATGGGACTGATGCGACTTATGTGTCGTAAACACCCATAATCAACTTTCACTGCGTCCCCGGGCGTCGGCACGCGTGCGAGCTAGCACGCTTGACGCAACGCTCCTTCCTCCTTAGTCCAATGCCCTTCGACACAGGCGCACCCTTTATTAGGACGGACTACGGCGGACAAGCCGGCGCCTTCTCACGGCTCACCTCTCACCAATCACCCGACGCAGCCTGGTCATCGATCGAGCAAACACCGCTCGGTCATCGAATGCACGAGCAAGCACGAGAGAACCTTGGATCGCCGCAAGTACTTCTTCGGCGAGGTGGTCAGCAACCGGTTTATCGCGTCCCATTCTGACCAGAGCAGCCGCCAAAGCCTCTTTCCACATCCTGAAATAGGAACGCACTTGTTTAGTAAACCGATCGCGGCTGCTGGCGAGGGCAAACGCTCCGACCAGACAGACTCTCCGGCCAGAATCGAAGTATTCGACTACGGCGCGAAACATCCGGTCGATCGCCGAGGCTGCGTCTGAATCCCATTGCAACGGAGCAAAAATGTGGGTCGTAAACCAAGCCTCGATTTCCTCGAGAACGGCTCCCGCCATCTCCTCTTTTCCCCCCGGGAAAAAATGATAGAGGCTCCCTTTACCGAGGCCGGTTCGTTCGGAGATGAGCGCGATACTAGCCCCCTCGAATCCGTGTTCGCGGAACACTTCGGCCATAGCAGGCAGGAGATCGGCTCGCTCGGATACAATCTTCGCCATCGTACTTAGAGGCCGAGCTCGGTCAGTCCCGGGTGATCTGCCGGGCGAGGACCGGCGGGCCAGAAGAACTTCCGATCGCTTTCCTGAATCACAACATCATTAATACTGGCTTCTCTACGCCGCATGAGACCGTTGTCATCGAATTCCCATTGCTCGTTGCCATGAGCACGATACCAGTTTCCGGAATCGTCATGCCATTCATATTGGAATCGGACCGAGATCCGGTTTTCGTGGAATGCCCACAGTTCTTTTATTAAGCGGTAATCGAGTTCTTTAGCCCATTTACGCTTTAAAAACTCGATGATCGCGGGACGCCCGTTAAAGAATTCAGCGCGGTTACGCCACCAGCTATCTACCGTGTAAGCAAGCGCAACCCGCTGAGGGTCTCGAGAATTCCAGCCATCCTCAGCTAAACGGGCTTTTTGGATAGCGGTTTCCAGAGTGAACGGTGGGAGAGGTGGTTTCGTTTCCATGGTGAGAAGTGAGAGATAAAGAGTGAGACGTGATTGGTGATTTGTGATTGGTAGAAGACGGTCATGCCGGGCGCGTCTGTACCATATGGTACACTATGTACCATATGGTACAATCACAAGTTTTCGTTACGCTCTCGAAGCTCCGGATTCGCCGACCCTGCCTCCCTCGCGACATCAATAGGGGTCGCCACCCGTGGAGCGTTGCCTCGCTTGCGAGGCCGATGGTGAGCGAAGCCCATGGTGACATAGTGCCCTTGTACATGCGCGGCCCTATCGCGTACACAACAGTTGGGATCGCAACCCCTCCAGCGATGGCAACCCATCGGCCTCGCAAGCGAGGCAGCGCTCCACGGGTTTCGATCGCAAAACCGCTTGCAAACGTCCTCAGAGCATTGAATCTCCAGCGCGGCTTAATGGGATGAGCCTCTCGATCCCCTCCCCCATGGATTAATGAGCGGCGGAGACCAGCCTCGTACTAATAAAGATTATCTATGTTCGTTACTAAACCTCGCTTGTTTCTCGCCTACGTGTTTGAGAATCGGTTTGCGGTTCCATCTTTTAATGTAAGCAATCTCGAAATGGCTCGTGCCGTGATCGAAGCAGCCGAGCTAGAGAATGCTCCCGTAATGGTGCAGACGGACTTTATTAACTTCGACTACGCCGGGATCGATGAACTATCGGCCATTATCCGTACGCTGGCCGAGAAAGCGGCTGCCCCAGTGTTGATGCACCAAGATCATCCCGGGAAAGATGAGAACATTTTCCGCACACTGCGTCGCGGATATCCCTCGGTGATGTACGACGGGGGTCATCTCCCCCTGGCAGAGAACATCGCCGGCACCGCACGTTTTGCTGAAGCCGCTCACGCGGTTGGGGCGATTCTGGAAACCGAGATCGGCCAGTTCGGCGGTGAATATCAGGGCGGGCATACCGTGACCGCCGCCGCCCACGATACCGCCGAGATGGTGCAGAAAGGCGGAGCCGATACTCTGGCGGTTTCGGTCGGATCAATGCACGGACAAAAGAGCCGGCTCGATCTCGACCTATTGAGCAATATAGCAAAGGCGACACGTATCCCATTGGTTTTGCACGGTGGCAGTGGCATTCATCCAGACGATATCAAGGTCGCAACCGAATTGAATGTCTACAAAGTCAACATTGGAGCAGCCCTAATCCGCGGCTTTGTAGAAGGCTTAGAAGAAGCGGCCAAGTTGCCGACGGATTGGGAACCGCGGCACCAGCAGATGCTGCGTTACGTTACGAACAAGCTGCGCGACATCGCCCGGCATCGGCTTTCGCTCTTCCGTGCTTCCGGTCACGGCAAAAAGCTGCTCGAACAGCTGGCCACGGCGAAGGATGATCTGGCTGAGAGAGTGACAAGGAGCTAGGGCGAAGGCCAAGCTGGGCACGCGCGCAGACCTGGGGGGGAGCCGCTTTAGAACGTTGCCTTAAAATCTCGGCGAGTTCGCGCTCTCCTAGTTTGCCTAGCTACTGCTCCCCTGCACCATCGCCTCGAATGCGTCGTCGACTGCCTGGATCGGCTCCTTAAGGTACCAGCCTTCAAACCGGTTCAGGATCTGGGCCGCCAACTCGGCCAGCGGAACGGGCTGTTTGGCAAATTCGTCCAGGGCGGACGTCGGATATCCCTCTATCCGCGGCGCCGACCGAATATTCATCCCGATACCGAGTATTTGAAAATTCCAGGCGTTTGATGTCTCCAATAAAAAACCAGCCAGTTTGCCGCCACCGAGAATCAAATCATTCGGCGGCTTAATGCGAATCCGGCTCTCAATCCACTGCTCGGCCGACTCGGCTGCAGCCAAGGCCGCGATTCGGACCAGCAGAGGCAATTGGTCGACGGCAAACTTCGATCGAAGCAGAATCGAGAACCATAGCCCTTGATTCGGCTGCGACACCCAATTGCGTCCCTGGGTTCCGCGTCCTGCGGTTTGTTGTTCCGCGAAAAAAACCACTCCTTCTGCCGCGTTTCCGATCCCAGCGCGCCGCACCAGGTCATTGGTGGACGTGGTCTGTCGAAAGACATAGATCTCGCGACCGATCGTGTGGTTGGTCAGACGCGCTCCGATGCTTTGCGGCCGGATCGCATCCGGTTCGGATTGAAGCCGTACGCTGGTAGCGGTCCTTTCAAACCAATACCCATCTCGTTCAAGGGATTCAATCACGGCGTGTAAGGCGGCAGCCTCACCATCGAATTGTTGAATGAGGTCGCTCAATGATGCTTCCGAGCCGGATTGGAGTAAGGATCGGAGGACCTCGATTTCGCGTCGATCAATCATGCGACTGCATTATTTGTCGAATGCGGATTGAGCGCCAGCTGCGAGTGCCGGTTCGAGGAGGACTGGCACAATGGTGAAAAATACGGAACTCTCGCATTCTCAATGCGTCCGTAAGGCATTTATCATTAGGTAGTACCAAACTTAAACACGGTCTTTCCCTGTTAATACAAAGCCTTGATCGATCGCAAATCATAGAGGCAAAGTGCTATAGAGACCTCGCGGATGACGAGCTCCGTAGGAGCAAAATCTTTATAGCTACGGCAACGTAATACGCGACCAGCTCCTTTAGGAGCGACATCTAAGAGCATTTCGCACGACTAGCCACCATTCCCAAATGAGATGGCGCTCCTACGGAGCTACCCCCGTTTTTGTGCCACCAACTATAAAGATCTGACTCCTACGGAGCCGTTTTTTCAATTCTGTAGGAGGACTCGGCTAAAATCTATTCAACGATTCGCGACTAGTCTAAGATCTATGAACCCAAAGCCGTCCTGATGGCTACCCTAAAGTCAAAACTCAACATCACCTCCGACGAATTCCGGGCAAATGCGGCAGCGTTGCGGTCAGCGGTCGACGATCTTCGGACAACTGTACATAAGGTCGCTCAAGGAGGCGGCGAAGAGGCGCGCCGAAAGCACTTGGCTCGCGGCAAGCTGCTTCCAAGAGAACGCGTGCAGAGGTTGCTCGACCCGGGTACCCCATTTCTCGAGCTTTCCCAACTGGCCGCCTATGGAATGTACGGTGACGCTGCACCCGGAGCCGGCGTGATCACTGGCATTGGCCGCGTCTCGGGAAAGGAATGCGTCATTGTCTGTAACGATGCCACGGTCAAAGGCGGCACTTATTACCCGATCTCGGTTAAAAAACACCTACGCGCCCAGGAAATCGCAGAACACAATCACCTTCCCTGCATTTATCTGGTCGATTCCGGCGGTGCGAACCTGCCGAACCAAGACGAAGTGTTTCCTGATCGGGACCATTTCGGGCGGATCTTTTACAACCAGGCAAACCTTTCGGCTCAGGGGATTCCGCAAATCGCGGTAGTGATGGGCTCGTGCACCGCGGGCGGCGCTTATGTGCCGGCCATGAGCGATGAGGCGATCATTGTCAAGAACCAGGGCACCATCTTTCTAGGAGGCCCACCGCTGGTAAAAGCCGCTATCGGCGAAGAGGTGACGGCCGAGGAACTCGGCGGCGGAGACGTCCATACCCGATTGTCCGGTGTGGCGGATCACTTGGCTCAAGATGATTCCCACGCGCTTGCTTTGGCTCGCAAAATCGTGAGCAACCTGAACCGCCAGAAACCCGCTCAGCTCGAATGCCGACCTCCCCTGGAACCCGCCACGGATCCGGCAGAGCTTTACGGCGTCATCCCGGCAGATACCCGGAAGCCATATGACGTCCGTGAGTTGATTCTCCGGATCGTTGATGGATCAGGGTTCGACGAATTTAAAGCCCTATATGGTGTCACCTTGGTCTGCGGGTTTGCCCACCTTTGGGGTTACCCAGTCGGTGTGCTGGCAAATAACGGAATTCTCTTTTCTGAATCTGCTCAAAAGGGAACTCATTTCATTGAGCTGTGTTGCCAAAGACGTATCCCGCTAATATTCCTCCAAAATATCGCCGGGTTCATGGTGGGTAAAAAATACGAGAACGAAGGGATTGCCCGGCACGGCGCCAAGATGGTTACCGCGGTAGCGACCGCTCAGGTACCGAAATTTACGGTGATCGTCGGCGGCTCGTTCGGAGCCGGAAACTATGGGATGTGCGGGCGCGCCTATTCACCTCGATTCCTCTGGATGTGGCCAAATGCACGGATCTCGGTGATGGGCGGAGAACAGGCAGCCACGGTTTTGGCGAGGGTTAAACGCGACGCCATCGAGGCGAAGGGAGGACAATGGACTGCAGAAGAAGAAACCGACTTTAAGGCACCGATCCGGACTCAGTACGAACTGCAAGGTCACCCCTATTACGCCAGTGCCCGGCTCTGGGACGATGGGATTATCGATCCCCTTGATACGCGGCTTGTTCTCGGTCTTGGCATATCCGCTGCTTTAAATGCTCCCATTCCAGAACCCCGCTTCGGTCTTTTCCGGATGTAGCTGAAAGAAATCAGGCACAAGACCAACCGCGAATGGACACGAATGAACGCGAATAGGAGACAATTATTCGTGTCAATTCGCGTCCATTCGCGGTTTATTAGAATCGGACTTTGGGTGTAAAAGCATTCCAGCCCAGGCCAACCCTCCCAGGAGCTTTCATGAATTGGCATACTTTAGATGTCACGATCTCCGGTGCAGTCGCCACCGTAACACTGAATCGGCCAAGGGTGCATAACGCCTTTAACGAAACCGCCATCAAAGAGTTAGAGCACAGCTTTCGGATGTTTGGCGACCGTGGAGAAGTGCGGGCAATCGTACTGACCGGTTCCGGCACGACTTTCTGCGCCGGCGCAGACCTGGGCTGGATGAAGCGCATGGCGGAGATTCCTTATGAGGAGAACTTCGCGGACGCATATCGCCTCGCTACCATGTTACGAACTATCTACCATTGTCCGAAGCCGGTTATTGCTCGGGTTCAAGGTGACGCCTACGGGGGCGGGCTTGGTTTGATCGCCGCGGCCGATATCGCGATCGCAAGTAGCACCGCTTGCTTTGCGTTCTCAGAAGTGAAGCTTGGATTGATGCCGGCCGTGATTAGCCCGTTCGTGATTCAAGCTGTCGGCAGTCGCGTTACCCGCCGTTATTTTCTGACCGGCGAAAGATTCACGGCGCCGGAAGCGTATCGAATCGGCTTGGTACACGAAGTTGTCACTCCCGATGTATTGGATGCGAAGCTCAGCTCGATCGTCGGCCAGATTACCCAAAACGGTCCGCAAGCCCTGATCCAATCGAAACGATTAATCCAAGACATTGATCTCCTATCCGAAAAGCTTTCCGTCGATACGGCCGAGCGAATCGCGCGACTCCGTGGCTCCGAAGAAGCCCGCGAAGGGGTGCAAGCCTTTCTAGAGAAACGTCGGCCCAGTTGGGCGAAGCCTGAGCAGAATGACAATAACAAATGACAGATGACAAATCGCGGCGCCCGTCTGTCCACTCCGTCTACTAAGTCCACTTCGTCCACTCAGTCTACTTGCAGATTCCGAGGTCTCCCTCGCCCACGATGTTCCGCAAACTCCTGATCGCCAATCGAGGAGAGATCGCTTGCCGCATTGCCGCGACGGCCGCCAGGCTCGGCATTCGGACGGTAGCCGTCTATTCCGATGTCGATAAGAATGCCAAGCACGTCAGCTTCTGCGATGAAGCGTTTGGCATCGGCGGCGCAACGGCCAGCGAAAGTTATCTCGCGATTCCATCTATAGTAAAAGCTGCGCGTGAGAGCGGAGCCGACGCCATCCATCCCGGTTACGGCTTCTTGGCGGAAAACGCGGAATTCGCCGAGGCCTGCATCGCTGCTGGGTTAGTTTTTATCGGGCCGCCGGCGGCTGCCATCCGAACCATGGGCGACAAAAGCACGGCCAAGTCCGTGATGACTAAGGCTGGTGTTCCAGTTCTTCCCGGTTATCACGGAGAAAGCCAGGAACCGGCCTTTCTCCGTTCCCAAGCCGATGCGATCGGGTATCCGGTAATGTTGAAGCCGCGCGCAGGCGGCGGCGGAAAAGGGATGCGGGTGGTTAATGAGACCCGGCAGTTCGATGATCTGCTAGCTGCTTGCCGGCGTGAGGCTAAGAACAGCTTTGGAGATGATAGTATCCTGATCGAGAAATACTTGAGCCGGCCTCGCCACATCGAGGTGCAGGTCTTTGGTGACACGCAGGGAAACTGTGTCTATCTCTTCGAAAGAGACTGTTCTGTCCAACGGCGCCATCAAAAGATCATCGAAGAATCGCCCGCCCCAGGCCTTACGGAATCCCAACGTCGGTCGATCGGTGAAACCGCTGTCGCAGCAGCCCGGGCAGTCAGCTATACCGGCGCGGGAACGATCGAGTTCCTCGTCGATCAGGATGTCAGGTCCTATTTCCTGGAGATGAATACCCGGCTACAAGTCGAACATCCGGTTACCGAGATGGTCACCGGGCAAGACTTGGTCGAATGGCAACTATTGGTTGCAGCCGGCGCTCCATTACCTCTGGCGCAGGGTCAGCTTCATTTTCGCGGTCACGCCATCGAGGCCCGTATTTACGCCGAGAAACCCAGCGCCGGATTTCTGCCTTCGATCGGTACCTTGGAGATCTTCAAAACGCCCGAAGCCATCCATTTCGCGCTGCCGCCGTCTCCGGAGATGGCGGCAATCCGTCTCGATGCCGGGGTGCGCGCCGGTGACGCCATCACTCCGTACTACGATCCGCTTATGGCGAAACTCGTCGTTTGGGGCAAAGACCGAACCGAAGCGGTTGCGCGCTTGCGAGATGCACTCGATCAATTCGTCGCGCTAGGAATAGAAACGAACCTGCCATTCTTGCGCCGGCTAAGCGGGCTTCCAGATTTCGGAACTGCCAATCTCGACACCGGCTTGATTGCACGGAACGAAGCCTTTTTGCTAACTTCACCGGGAGTGATCCAGTTTCCGTTCGTTGTCCTGGCGACAGCAGCTTTGCTCAAAAGCGAAGAACAAAACCGTACTATCGACGGCCATGACCTTTACTCACCTTGGGCTACGACCTCAGGTTGGCGGCTAAACGCCAAGTATACTCGGCGTTTATCTTGGTCGGACGGCAATCAAACCGTCGACGTAGAGCTGACCTACCCCGCTGCGGCAGCGAGTCCGGCCCGATACCAGTTGGAAGCAGATGGAGAGTCCGCCGACTTCGAAATTTTGGAAAATGACGAAGCTAACTTCGTTGTTCTAACCGGCAATCACCGAATTACCGGACGAGTCTATCGACGAAACGATACTTACGATCTGTCCGCCGACGGTGAGCACGCGACTCTCAGCCTGATCGATCCCCTCGCCTATAATCTACTGGCAGAGGAAACTGAGACCCAATTAACCGCCCCCATGCCCGGCCGGATTGTTGCGGTGCTAGTTCAGCCCGGACAGACGGTTGCCAAAGGGACTCCTTTGATCGTGATGGAAGCCATGAAGATGGAGCACACCATTGTCGCTTTGTCTGACGGCCAAGTTGATCAAGTATTCGTCAACGTCGCCGACCAAGTCTCCGAGGGCGCCCAACTGCTGCACTTCAACCCGTACAAACCAGAACAATAATCCGCAGATTACGCAGATTTCGTCCAGAGGTTGAGTAAGCGATGGGGATAAAAGACGTCGCGCTACCGGACTGTCGAAGAGCGGCTCCGTAGGAGCCAAATCTTTATAGTAACAACAACCTAAAAGGCCACTAGCTCCGATAGGAGCGGCATAGATGGCGGTTCCCGATTATAGGGGTAGGGACGACTATTCGGTCGCCCCTCCCTCCGAACCGGACTGGCGGATTTCCCGCATCCGGCTCTCCAGTTAGTGGGTAGCTTTCAAGAAGATCGGCAAGCCGCAGCGTGAGCCTGCTTTAAGGAATACAGGCCAGCCGCGGAGAAGTAGCTGTTTGGCCAACGTTGATGATCGATTTTCCGGGCTTTTCCCTTTCGTTTGTTCTGGTGCCTTAGGATGTTGCGTAGTCGAGCTCGCACGTAGCTGTCGATGGCTGCATGGGTGTGTGGAGCGCTATGCTGAAAGTATCCAAACCAGCCTTTGAGGGTTTGGTTTAATTCCAAGCAGATAGCGGTGAGATTCCGGCCACTGCTGCGGCGGGTCTTGCTCCGTATGGTACCTTTGAGCTTATCTAGGCTCTTTTTGCGAGGCCATTTGCTGTCCTTTTCAAAGTGATAGCCTAGGAAGTCGAACCCTCCTCTTTGGCTAGCATCCACTAGCCGTGTTTTGGTCGGGTGCAGTTTCAGACCATTTTCTTCTACCCATTGGCGGATCCGTTCTAAGGCTTGCTGGGCTTGTTCCTGGTTGCGACACAGCACCACGAAGTCGTCTGCATAGCGAACCATCTCAAAGCCACTGTGCGCCATTTCCCAGTCCAACCCGTTGAGGTAGATATTTGATAGTAACGGACTAATTACTGCTCCTTGCGGGCTGCCTTGCTCGGTCGGCTGCCATCCCTTCATACTGTCCAGCACTCCGGCCTGTAGCATTGCTTTGATCAAATTCAGTACTCTAGAATCGGCGATTTTCTCTCCAACTCGTTCCATCAATCCCTCATGCGGTATGGTGTCGAAGTAGCCTTTCAGATCTGCATCTACTACCCAGTGATAGCCGCTCTTGAGTAGCTCATCGACTCGGCGTAGTGCGTCTTTGCACCCCTTCCCAGGACGGAAGCCATAGCTTTGGCTAGCAAATGCTCGTTCATAGATCGGTTCAATTACTTGGAGCACTGCTCTTTGTACGATTCGATCCCTGACCGTTGGCACTCCTAGCGGTCGCTTTTCTTGGCTTCCGGGTTTGGGTATCCATACCCGTTTGACGGCTTGTGGCCGGTATTGATTTGTTCTTAGCTCTTGCTCCAGCTTTTGGATCGTCTGCTCCCGGTGTGCGGCTACTTGACTCACCCTCTGGTTATCGATTCCAGCGCTTCCGCCTTTTGCCACAACCTTTTGCAGTGATTTTGCCAGGTTCTTTGGACTCCAGACTTTATCGATCAGTCGAAACCATTTGCCTCCTTCGATCCCCGTTTCCAGGGTTGCCAACATGCGCTCCGTCCAGACCTCCGGTTCTACCCATGCCCACCGGGCGCGGATGTCTCCCCCTTGTTGAGCCTTTTGCGGCACTCTCGGGGGTTGTGCTTCCGTTTTTCTGTCCTTCACGCTTCCACTTTCCTGCCTCCCTTCGCTCCACGGGCGTTGCTCCGCTTCTGCGCTACTACGAAGGCTCTGTCACCTTCCGGGCACGGTTCTTCGGGCTCTACCTGCAGCCATGAACGCCGTTCCTTCCCGGCTCGTGATCTCTGATTCATATCGCTCCAACTTCTGACCATTCTATCTCCAAACACCCGATGCATTCCCACCCTGCTGCTCACTGTCTTGCCAGGGGGTAGGTCGCGGATTTTTTTTCTGCCCCTCTTCCGGGACGGATTCCGTTCTTGGCTTCACCGTTCATCTGCCGGCTCGCCAATGCATCAGGCCGAATCGAGTTCAACATTGTTTTGTTTATGGACTGGTCATTCGCTTCC